>QJVW01000115.1 GCA_003235575.1 Candidatus Eiseniibacteriota bacterium
ACCAGAACGGAATTCCACGCCCGGAAAGGTTCGGTAATCTATTGTCGGATGGTAGCTTACGTTCTCGGCGCCGCGGCTACGCGCCGGCGCGGGGGCGGATCAGCCGGCTCGCCCTGCACGTTTCGGCGGTGAGGATGGCATCCACCTTGCGGGCCGCGGCGTCCCACTCGTCGTTCACGACGGCGTAGTCGTACTCGTGGGCGAGGGCGATCTCCCGGCGCGCGTTCTCCAGCCGGAGGCGGATCCGCTCCTCGCTGTCGGTGCCGCGGCCCCGAAGCCGCTCCTCGAGCCGCGCCAGGGAGGGCGGCAGAATGAAGAGGAACACACCGTCCGCGTAGATGCGCCGCACGGCGCGGCCGCCCTGCACGTCGATGTCGAGTAGGACGTTGCGACGGGCCGCGAGGGCCTGGTCGATCTGCGCGCGCAGCGTTCCGTAGAGCTCGCCGTGGACTTCGGCCCACTCCGCGAATTCGCCGCGCTCGATCCGCGCCCGAAAATCGTCGCGCTCCAGGAAGAAGTAGTCGGCCCCCTCGACCTCGTGCTCGCGGCGGGGGCGGCTCGTGGCGGAGACGGAATAGACGAGGTCCGGGTGGAGGCGCAGCAATTCGTGTACGAAGGAGCTCTTCCCGGCCCCCGACGGACCCGAGATCACGATGACGAAATGCCGATACCCCGCCGTCAGAATGGCGTCGGCATCACTCGATGTTTTGGACCTGCTCTCGGATTCGCTCAAGTTCCTCTTTCACCTCGACGACCTGTTCCACGATCGCGACGTCGTTCGATTTCGAGCCGATCGTATTGATCTCCCGGTTCATCTCCTGCAGGAGGAAATTCAGTTTTCGTCCGGGTGTCGCTTCCTCGGCCAGGTAGCGGCGAAACTGGGCGACGTGCGCCTCCAGACGGACGCACTCCTCGGTGCAGTCGAGCCGCTCCGAGAGCATGGCGATCTCCTGGATCACGCGCTCCTCCGGGAGTTCGCTCCCCTGCAACAACTGGCTCACACGCTCGCGCGTCTTCTCGAATGTCTCCCGCGCACGGGCCGGCGCGCGCTCGCGGACCTGCGCCACACGCGCGCGAATCGACTCCAGCCGCTCCTCCATGTCCCGCGCGAGGAGTGTCCCCTCCTGCTCCTTCATCCGAACCAGGTCCTCGGTCGCCTGGGTCACGACGTCCCGCAGGAGTCCGAGGTAGAACGCGGCGTCCCGTTCATTTTCCTGCCACGCGAATACGTTCGGCAGCCCCGCGAAGGTCGTGACGTCCATCTCCCCCTTCAGCCCGTAGACGCCCTTCGCCTCCGCCAGCAGATCGAGGTAGCGCTGCGCGGTCGCCCGATCGAGCGTCAGCGTGCCCGCGGGCTCGTTGACGTTCTCTCCGTCGCTGCCCCACGACACGACGAGCGTCAGCTTGCCGCGCGTCATGCGCTCCTGGACGATTTTCCGCGCTTCCGCCTCATAGGCCGCGAAGACGCGCGGGAGGCGGGCGGATACCTCGCAGAACCGGTGGTTGACGGTGCGCAGTTCGGCGGTGAGGCGATGGCCCTCGGCCACGACCTCGCCTCGGCCGTAGCCTGTCATGCTTCGAATCATGGTCTTGGATCACGCTCCCGGGGATCGAGATGCAGCGAGGCCACACTCTACCGCCGGGGTCCGCGTCCGTCAACGCGCGGGGCGCCGCCGCCACGCGGCGTCGACTCGCCCCGGCCCCGGAGAATCCCGTTGACCGCGTTCACGCCCGCTCCCTAACGTGCGCCCATGCCCCGTCCCCTCCTCGTGCTCCTCGCGGCGCTTCTCGTGGCCGCGGCCCTGGTTCCCTACGCCCGCACGCTCGACTACGAGTTCGTATGGGACGACGCCTACGTCATCGGCCCGGTCCTCGACGTTCACGGTCCGGCGGACCTGGGCCGGCTCTGGGCGCTGCCGTTCGATCAGCTGCTGAAGGACGAGGTGATGACGCGGAACTACTTCCGTCCCGCCGTTCTCTACTCGCTGGCGCTCGACCGGGCGTGGTCCGGCGAGAACCCGCGCGGATTCCACCTGACGAACATCGTGCTCTACGCGGCCACCTGCGTCTTCCTGTGGCTCTTCGCCTGGCAGTTGTCGGGGCGGCCCCTCGCGTCGTGGCTGGGCGCCGTGATCTTCGCGCTTCACCCCGCCCATCCCGAGAGCGTCGCGTTCATCGCCGGACGCACGGATGTCTTGGCGGCGCTCTTTCTCTTCGCGGCGCTGTGGGCGGCCGTCCGCTACGGGCCGACGATTCGGAAGGACGCGTGGAAGCTGGGTCCGGCGGCCCTTCTCCTCCTTCCGGGTCTCTATGCCAAGGAGGTCGTGCTCTTCGGCGCGCCGGTCATCGTGCTGGCGCTCTGGATCCAGGATCGCCGCGCCTCCCTCGCCACGGTCGCGCGCGCCGCGATCCCCGTGGCGGCCGCGTGCGCGCTCTACCTCGCAACGCGCGTCGCGGTGCTCGGCCCCAATCCCATTCCGGCCATCACGCCCGTCGAGGGGACGGTCGCGCAGCTCCTGACGAGCGTGGCCGTGGTGGCGCGCTACGTGCCGCTCCTCCTTACCCCGCTACACCTGTCGGCGCGGCACGAGATCGCGGAGGTGCATCGGCCGGACGGAGTGTTCGTGATCGGTCTCCTGCTCCTGGCGGCCATCGCGTACGGCGTGGTGACCGCGCTGCGGCGGCGATCGGTTTGGGGCGTCACGCTGGGCCTCTTCGCGGCGACGCTCCTCCCGGTCTGCTACGTGCGCCTCCTCTCGGGCGCGATCGTCGCCGAGCGGTTTCTCTTCGTTCCCAGCGGCGCCATCGCCCTGGCCGTGGCGATGGCGCCGGGCGTTCGGACGGCATGGGCGGCGAAGCCGGCGGATCGCGGTGCGAAGCGCCGACGCGCGGCCCAGAACACGCCCGCGCGCGCGGGGGACGCCGGGACGGCGCTTCTCCTGGCGGGAGGCGCCTACGCCCTCTGGTTCGCCGTGCTCCTCTGGCCCCGCGTTTCGATCTGGCAGAACGACGGTACGCTCTTCCGATCCATGCTCCGTGATTCTCCGGAGTCGCCGCACGTCCACGCGATCGTGGGCGGGTGGTACTACCAGCAGCGGGACCTGGAGCGCTCGGCGCACCACTACCGCCGCGCCATTCGGTACGCGCCCGAGCGGGCGGGAGAGCTGCTTCTGAACCTCGGCGCGGCGGAGGACGAGATGGGGAAGCAGGATTCCGCGTTCGTCCACATCCGCATGCTGAATGTGCTCCGCCCCGGGTTCGCGCCCGGCTGGTACGCGCTGGGCAATCTCTACGTTCGGGTCGATCAGCCCGATTCCGCCATCGCCGCCTACCGCAAAGCGCTGCGGCTCATGCCCGAGTTGGCGCAGGCGGAGAACAACATGGGCGCCGTCTACGAGCGGAAGGGAGACTTCGAGGAGGCGCTCGCCGCCTACCGACGCGCGCTGGCCGCGCTCCCCGGCTATCGCGAGGCGACGAACAACCTGACGCGGCTGAGCGCGGAGTTGGGGCGGCCGACCGGGTTGGATTCCCTTCCCTCGACACCCGCCCCGGCCCGCTGAGTCGGCACGACCCATGTCCGCCTATTCACAGCTGATTGGCCGCCACCTGACCGGCGTCGTTCCGCTCGGACCCAAAGCGATGGCGCTGGCGTTCGACGGGCGGCCGCGCGCGTTTCTCTGGATTCTCCTGGAGCCGAAGCGCGCCTCGATCGCCCTGGACGAGCGGATGCCGATCCCTCCGGACCCGCGCGGGACCCCCTTCGGCGGTCTGGAGCGGCCGCTGCGCGGCCTGCGGCTCGCCGCGATCGACGTACGCGAGGGTGAGGACGGAATTCTCGAGCTAGCGCTCGAGGCGCCGGCGCCGCCGGAGGAGGAATCGGAGAAGGGCGATGCGGCGGTCGGCCGCCCGACCCATCGGCTCGCCCTGGCGGCCGCGGGACCTCGCATCGCCTTCGCGTTGCGCGTGCTCGAGGACGACCGCGTCCTCTGGGCGCTCGATCGCAAGGAACCGCAACCGGGGGAAGCCGCCGCGGGCGGGACGGAAAAGGAGCGCCCACCCGATCGGCGCCCGCCGCGGCCGGCGCGAATCGCCCTCGCGAGCGACGACGCCGCGAAGGAGGAGCTCCGAGCCGCGATCGAGCGCGCGTTCGCCGAGGATTTTCGCAGGGAGCTCGATCGCATGACCCGGGAGGCGGCGCGAATGCTCGCCCGGCGCGAGCGCGCGCTGGAGGGAGACAAGAAGGCGGCCGAGGATCATCTCCTCGACCGCCGGCGGGGGGAAATCCTGTTGTCGTACTACGCCGAGATTCCGAGGGGGGCGAGTCGCGTTGAACTCCCTGATCCGTACGCGGACTCGCCGGGTGCCCGGATCCGTCTCGTGCTTGACCCGGCCCTCTCCCCTCACGACAACGCGGCGCGTCTCTTCCAGCGAGCGAAGAAGGGCGAGCGGGGTCTGGCGCTCGTGGAGCGGCGGCTGGCCCAAACGCGGAAGAGCCTGGCAGAGGCTGCCACCCTGGGCCGCGCTGTCTATGACATGCCGCCGAAGGAAGCGCTGACGTCGCTCGACGCCTTCTTCCGCGCGGCGGCTCTCGATTTAAGTGCACGGGGCGAACGACGGGGGAGCCGCTTGTTACGGCGGTCCTCCGCGCCGCCCCGCGCGGAACGTCCAGAGCACCGATCTCCAGGGGCGCACCGTTCGATCAGGCCAAGGACGTTTGCCACCAGCGATGGATGGAAGATCTGGGTCGGCCGCAACAACACCGAGAACGACCTCATCACCCACCGCCTAAGTCAACCCCACGACTTCTGGTTCCATGTCGTGGGGGTACCGGGATCCCACGTGATCCTGCGCCGGCCGACGCGGACCGCTGTCCCAACACCCCGGACGCTTGAGGAGGCAGCCTCCCTGGCCGCCTACTTCAGCAAAGCACGGAAGCTGACGCGGGTCCCAGTGATCTACACCGAACGCAAATTCGTTTCGAAGCCGCGGCGCGCGAAGCCGGGTCAAGCGATGGCCACGCGGGAACGCGAGCTCCTGGTTCGCCCTCGAAAACCCGAGAGCGGCCCATCCGGCACGGAAGACGATCGTGAGGTGTCGAGCTAAGGTGCGAAGCGCGGGTGGGGGGGACCCGTTCCTGTTTTGGGATCGAGGGCCGCGGACCGATGAGGCACCCAGCGAGAGTCAACTAAGGAGCCTTTATGTCCACAAGGACTGGGAGATGAGGTCTAGCTCTACGTTTGGCATCTACTGAGAGCTCCCCATCCTCCGCGGCCCGTCGTTCCACATTCATCCGCGGGGGCCGCTTCACCGCCCGCGAATACGCCACTACAAATGCATTCGGCGTGCCGGGAGTGTCTGAATTCGAACATCTCGCCTGGATGGCTTTCAAGCGGTTGCATGTGAACGCCTTAGGCGGGAGTGATTGTCTGTGGGCGTGGTCCATCGAGTTGTGATTCTGACGAAAAGTGAGACCTCGATGTCACACATTGACACCATCCTGCTTGGATATGTTGTTTATTGACAGCATTTTGCCAATTTTATCATGGCTGGAGCGCAGATGGGACTTCGATGTCACACCGAATCGGGGCCGCGAAGCGGCTGGAGGGGTGCGGACCTAGTAGATCGATTTGAGGAGCCGGATCAGGTGCCTCCGGGTGATGCCGAGTTCCAACGCCGCGCGGCTTCGGTTGCCGGCGTTCCGGGAAAGCGCCGCCAGCACCTCGTCCCGCTTCAGCATGTCGACCTTACGCTTCAGGCCGCGGGACGCGGGGGCCTCGCTCGGGGGCGCGCCGCCCGGGTGGAGCAGCTTGAGGAGCATGGCCCGGTCCACCAACTCTTGCTTCCCGGCGCATAGGAAGATCGATTCGATCTTGTGCTTCAACTCCCGGACGTTCCCCAGCCACGGAAGCGAGATGAGGTACTCCATCGCGTCCTCCGCGAGGACCACGGTCCTTCCCTCCCGGGCCGCCAACTCATCCAGGAAGCTCTGAATGAGCGCCGGGATGTCCTCGCGCCGCTCACGCAGCGGCGGCAGCGAGAGGACAACCTGCCCCAGACGGTAGAAGAGATCGGCGCGGAACCAGCCCGCCTTCACCGCGGCGTCCAGATCCTTGTTCGTGGCGGAGATGATCCGCACGTTCAATCGCCGCGCGCGCACCTCGCCCAGCCGCCGGTACGTGCCATCGTCCAACACTTGCAGCAGCTTCACCTGCGTCCGCTCGGAAAGCTCTCCGATCTCGTTCAGGAAGATCGTGCCCCCGTCCGCCTCCTCGAAGATGCCCCGCTTGGCGATCGCCGCTCCGGTAAACGCGCCACGGACATAGCCGAACAGCTCGCTCTCCACGAGATCGCCGGGGAGGCTGGTGCAGTTCACCTCGACGAAGGGCTTTCCGCGCTCGATCTCGAACTGCCGGAACATGTAGGCGAGGAGGTTCTTTCCCACGCCCGTCTCCCCCTGAATCAGCACGCGGGCGGGTGTGGAGAGGAGTTCCGACGCCTTTCGGATCACGTCGAGGGTGCGCGAGTTCTGGGTCACGACGCCGTGCGCGCGCGCGATGTCCTGCGCTTGCGCGGGCGCGGGGACCTGCATGGCCGGGCGTGCGGTGCGCGGCGCGGAAAGCCAGGCCGGCGCGTTCAACTCGCGAAGCGCCCCCTCGGCGGCGCGCATGCCGTCTTCCATGCCGAGCTGCTCGAAGAGATACATCGCCTTGAAGGCGAGATTCTGCGCCTCCCGCAGGCGTTCGGCGTCGCGTTCGCGCGGCATCCGCCGCGCTTGCTCCAGGTAGGCCCTGGCCAATTCGACCCGTTCGTGGATTCCCTCGAGAATGCGGATCGCCTCGTGCGATTCCCGATGCGCATCGATGATCCGGCCTTCCGCGGTGTGAATCACGGCCAGCACGCGGCGGGCCGCCCCCTCTTCCAGCTGATCGCCAAGGCGCGTCGCGCGCTGGAGGGCATCCTCCGCGGCCACGAGGGCGCCGGCGGCGTCGCCGCGCTGCACCAGGGCCTCGGCGCGGCGTCGCTGCAGTTCGCCGACCATGTCGCCCTCGGGCGCGATCGCACGGGCCATGGCCAGGGCGTCGTCGTAGCGCCGCAGGGCCTCGTCGAATTCGCCGCGCTCGTGGAACAGCTCGGCGTACCCGAAGAGAACGAGCACCTGCTCCCGCGAATTGCCGAGCCGCGCGGCGATCTGATCCGCGGCGGCCAGGTGCGCTTCGGCCACCGCGAAGTCGTGGCGGAACGTAGCGATCGTGGCGAGGCCGGTGCGCATGCGCGCGGCGCCCGCGTCACGGCCGATCTGCACGTACGAGGTCAGGGCACGATCGAAGTGCTCCTGCGCCTCGTCCCACGTGCCCGCCTTCAAGTGGACGATTCCGAGGTTGGCCGAACTCACCGCGAGGTGGGCGAAGCTTCCCAACCGCTGGCTCAGCTCCATCGAGCGAAGCAGGTGCCAGGTGGCCTGGCGCCAATCGGAGAGGTGCCGGTAGAGGACGCCTAGATTGTTGTGGGCGCGGATCACGCCTTCGTCGTCGTTCAGGTCCCAGCGGAAGAGATGCAGCGCGGCTTCGTAGTACTCCTTGCCGCGATCGAGCTCGCCCAGGCGGTAATAGATGCGACCGTAGCAGTTGTAGGTGTGGGCCAGGGGCGCGAGGAGGTTCCGTTCCTTGAAGATCGTGAACGCTCGTTCGCAGGTCGACAGCGCTTCCTCGTACTGCGAGAGCTCGATCAGCGCGCGCGCATTCTGCAGGTGAATGCGGGCCATCAGCTCGGGGCTGGCCTCGGCTACGGTGCGGGCCCGCGCGCGCGCCAGGTGTCGCAGCGCGGAGGCGGCGTCGCCCTTCTCGATGTGAACTTGGGCGGCCTTGATCTCGAGGGCGGCGATCCGTTCGCTATCGAGGCCGAGACGCTCGGCCGCTTGGAGGCACTCTTCCAGATTCTGGAGCGCCGGGAGGTAGGAGTCGGCGCGGAGGAATATCTCGGCGAGATCTTCCAGGGACTGCACGTGGCGCGCCGCGTCTTGCGTAAGCCTCGCGTTCGCCACCGCCTCTTCCCGCTCGCGAATCAATGCTGCCGTGGTTTTGTCCACGCGTCCCCCCCGAATGAGGCGCCGCTCCGTGCGGCGCCTGTCCTCGGCAAATCAGGATGTCTCGAACTGTTCTAGATGCGGAGCACCGTGGCGCGGACGACTCGCCAAATCACGTACCACCTCATGCCGTCCTTCGCGGACGTCACGGAAGCCTGGTCGAGGCGATCGGACGATTCCCCACTCCCCACCGCGTACGTGTCGCGATGCGGCGACTTCGCGTGCGATGCGCCCTGCGGCGGGCTGGGTGGCGGGTTCAGGGTCTCGTCCGGAGTTCCCCCGGCCCACGCGGTCGCTGGGCCGAACGGGCTTCCGGGGATCTGGGGGGACCAGTTGCCCGGAAGCACGGCGATCGCAATGAAAACGAGCACGAACATCGCGTAGTGGAGGGATCGAATGCGAAAGCCCATGTCCGCGTCACCTTCTGATGGAGGTCCAGAGGGAGGCCGCAACGACGAGGCGACCTCGGGCGGTTTGGGCGCGAGGACCGGCTGACCCTCGTGCTCACGATAGGATACCACACTGGGTCTGTCAGGACAAGGATGTCACCCCTCGTGCGGGGGTAAATCGCTAGCGGGGGCGGGCTCTGGGGCCTGGGACGCGCAGGTCCCCCTCCCTGCGGGTCAGTCCGGTGCGGTCGAGGTGCTCCAAGATCGGGATGGCGTACTTTCTCGAGATTTGAAAGCGGTCCTTGAAGGCGGCCATGGTGAGGCTCGGATTCCTGGAAAAGTGCTCCAGGACCTGGGCTTCGAGTTCGGCCCAGCGCGCGGCGGGGTAGAGGAGGTCGGCCGAGATCTTCGTAACCCGACCTGATTCAACCAGATATCGAATGATCTCCTGGGGCTTCTGGCCGGCGGGGACCCCCTTCACGAGCTCCGCCACGTCGGGTACCTGCCACCCGCCATCGGACAACTTGCGCTCCATGCCCGCGATCGCCGCCTCCTGGGCGGGAGCGAGAACGGGACCGGCGTGGGGCAGCGCCACGCGATTTCCCCGGGTCGTGATCCGGCGCTCCTCGAGGAGCGAGGTAAGCGCTTGGTCGAACAGCGGCCCCGGCAGTTCGCGCGCGAGAAGGCTCTTCAGCTCTCCCTTGGGAATTCCCTCTCGGAGTTGATGCGTCTCTCCGTACTTCGTGACCGCCGCTTCGATCCTCGCGCGCGCCTCGTCCCAGGCGCTCTCGGTCAAGTACCGCTCGTCGCCCAGCGTGCGAATCCCGGAAACGCCGCGCACCGCCTCGGCCACGGCGGTCGCGTCGGCGCCGAGCCGCGACGCGATCTCCGAGTCGCCGATCCCGCGGGAGCCGGCCTCCTCGATCAGAAGGGTCGCCGCTTCACGGAGCCCGCCGCGCTCGAAGGTCTCGAGTCGCCGCCGGAGCGCGGGGTCGATCCGCGCACGCCGCTCGGCGTGCGCATCGAGCACGACGGCGCCCGCGATGGTCGCCGCGGGAGAGTACGCGCGAAGGACGAGGCGGTCCCCCGGGACGGCGGCCACGGGCTCTTCCAAGCGCAGCTGGGCCAGCGCCACGCCCCCCGGGGCTAGCGGCCCGCCCTCGAGGAGGACGACACGGGCCAAGGCCTCGGTCGCGCCCAGATGAACGCGAACGCGGGCGCGATCCGTCAGGTCCCGCCCGGCGCTGGCGAGATGACGCAGACGAACGTCCAGCACCGTGCCGGCGCGGAATCGCCCGGGCGACACCAGCCAGGCGCCGCGCGCGACGTCCGCGCGCGCCACGCCATGAATGGCCACGGCCGTTCGCTGACCGGCCACGGCCTCCGGGGTCGGCTGATCGTGGACCTCCACCTGTCGTACGCGCACCGGCGCGCCGGCCGGCAGGAGCTCCAGCGCGTCGCCGGGGCGGATCGAGCCGCCCCAGAGCGTTCCGGTCACGACCGTCCCGATCCCCTCGATCGAGAAGACGCGGTCCACCGGAAGCCGAACGGGGCCCGCTGCGTCGCGCTCGGGGAGCGCCGCCACGGCGCCCTCGAGCGCGGCCATCAAATCGGGGACGCCTTCGCCGGTGACGGAGGAAACGGGAACGATCGGCGCTTCCCGGAGCGGCGTTCGCTCGAGGAGCGCGGCAACGTCCGCGCGCGCGGCGGCGAGGAAATCGGGGGCGACGAGGTCGCTCTTGGTGAGGGCGACCACGCCCCGGCGGACATCGAGGAGTTCGACGATCGCGAAATGCTCGCGCGTCTGCGGCATCACGCCTTCGTCCGCCGCGACGACCAGGAGCACGATGTCGATGCCGGTCGCGCCGGCCAGCATGTTCTTCACGAAGCGTTCGTGGCCGGGAACGTCGACGATGGCGATGCGGCGGCCGGAGGGAAGGGTCAGGTGCGCGAAGCCGAGATCGATGGAGATTCCTCGTTCCCGCTCTTCCTTCAGCCGGTCGGTGTCGATGCCGGTGAGTCGGCGAACGAGCGCGGTCTTGCCGTGATCGATGTGCCCCGCGGTGCCGATGACGACCGGGCGCATGCGGCCGGACTGGTCTCCTAGGGCCGTACGCGCCGGATGCTGGCGCCGAGCGCCGCAAGCTTCGCTTCGAGGCGCTCGTATCCGCGATCCAGGTGGTAGACGCGGGAAACACGCGTCTCGCCGCCCGCCACCAGGCCGGCGAGAATGAGCGCGGCCGACGCGCGAAGGTCGGTCGCCATGACCGGCGCTCCGCTCAGCGACTCCGCGCCCCGGATGAACGCGGTGTTCCCTTCCACGCGGATGTCCGCGCCCAGCCGCTGCAACTCGGCCACGTGCGTGAACCGATCGTGGTAGATCGTGTCCGCGATCGTGCTCGCGCCGTCGGCGACGGAGAGGAGCGCCATGAACTGCGCCTGCATGTCGGTCGGGAAACCGGGGTACGGCTGGGTGATGACCTTCATCGGTAGGGGGCGCTCGGGAGCACGAAGCCGAACCGACGTGTCGGAGCGTTCCAGCGAAGCGCCGGCGCTCTCGAACTTCGTGAGCACGGCGCCCAGGTGCGCCGGGTTGACGTCGGTCACCTCGACGTCGCCTCCGGTGATCGCCGCGGCGGCGAGCAGGGTGCCGGCCTCGATGCGATCCGGGATCATCGCCGCGTCGGCGGGATGGAGGTCGTGCACGCCGTGAACCACCAGGCGGGCCTGACCGATCCCCTCGATCCGCGCGCCCATCGCCGTCAGGAACGTCGCCAGCGCGTCGATCTCGGGCTCGCAGGCGGCGTTCTCGATCACCGTCTCGCCCGCGGCGGTGACGGCGGCCATCAAGACGTTCCCGGTCGCGCCGACGCTGGACACGTCGAAGGAAATCGTGCCGCCGCGCAGCCCGTCGGGCGCGTAGGCGGCGATGTACCCGTGATCGATGTCCACGCGCGCGCCGAGCGCCTCCAGTCCCTTGATGTGGAGATCGACCGGGCGCGGACCCCACGCGCATCCGCCGGGAAGCGACACGCGCGCCTCCCCGTATCGCGCGAGGAGCGGTCCCAGAACGTAGATCGACGCCCGCATCGTCTTCACCAGGTCGTACGGCGCCTCGGCGTTCTGCTGCTGACGGGTGTCGATCACCATCGTGTGCGTGTCGGGTCGTTCGCTGGTCACGCCGAATCGCCCGAGCATCTTCACCATGGTGGTGACATCCATCAGATGGGGCACGTTCGTCAGGCGATAGCGGCCCTCGGCCAGGAGCACCGCCGCCAGAATCGGAAGCGTGGCGTTCTTCGATCCGCCGCACGACACGGTCCCCTTGAGCGAACGTCCGCCCTGGATCCAGATCTCATCCATTGTCTTGGTGCCAACCTTCTTCGCGCGCTCCAGGTCCAGTTCCGGCTTCATGCCACCCCACCTCTCCACGTTCCGGTGACGACTCGGGGCCTCCCGGCGAGATCGTTCCGCACACGCGGCGCCTCGATATCCGAGCCCAGCATCCTAAGGAGAGCATCGGCCTGATCTTCGCCGATCTCCAGCGCTAGCACACCCCCGATTCGCAGCATCCCGGGCAGGAGCCCGGCGATGGCCCGGTACGCGTTCAGGCCGTCGGGCCCTCCGTCGAGCGCCTCCCGGGGGTCGAAATCGCGCACCTCCGGCATCAGTCCGGCCAGATCGCCGGTGGGGATGTAGGGCGGATTCGAGATCACCAGGTCGTAGGAACGGCCGTCCGCGAACGCCGCGGGGCCCGCGGCGAAGTCGCCCGTGACGACGCGAAGTCGCGGCGCGCAGCCGTTTCGGGCGGCGTTTCGAACGGCGAGGGCGGTCGCGGCCGGCGAACGGTCGACGGCGACGCCGGTCCATCCCGGCAGCGCTTGGAGCATCGCGATCGCGACGGCCCCCGTCCCGGTCCCAAGGTCGAGCAGCCTCCCCCCGGGCGCCGCGGCGACGGCCCCGAGCGCATCGAGCGCCGCCTCGACCAGTGCTTCGGTTTCCGGACGGGGAATGAAGACGCCCGGCTCCACGTCGAGCGTGATCTCGTGGAAGTCGACTTCCCCGATCAGGTGCTGAAGCGGAACGCGCCGTTCGCGACGGGTTGCCAGGGATTCCAGCGTGCGAGCCTCCTCGGGCGCGACGGCGGCGCCGGGCTCGCACCAGAACGCGGAGCGGGAGAGACCCAAGCCGTGCAGGAGCAGCGCCTCCGCTTCCACGGCCGCGGTGGCGATCCCCGCGCGCTCGAAGCGCCCCCGCAGGGCGGCCAGCGCCGCGGCGCGACTGCGCTGCGGAAGCGGCGCGTTCACGCCGGGCTCCCGGCCCCGCTCGCGGCGAGGCGCTCCGCTTGCTCCGCGGCGAAGAGGGCGTCCACCAATTCGTCCAGATCGCCCTCCATGACGTCCTGGAGCTTGTAGAGGGTGAGCCCGATGCGGTGGTCGGTCACGCGGCCCTGCGGGAAGTTGTACGTGCGGATCTTCGCGCTCCGGTCCCCGGTCGAGACCTGGGACTTCCGTGCGGCCGCCAGCTTTCGCTCCTGCTCCTGGCGCTGCAGATCGAGAAGCCGGGCTCGAAGCACCTTCAGGGCCTTCGTCTTGTTCTTCAGCTGGGAGCGCTCGTCCTGGCACTGGACGACGATCCCCGACGGCAGGTGGCGGATGCGCACGGCCGAGTCGGCGGTGTTCACGCTCTGGCCGCCCGGTCCCGAGGAGCGGAAGACGTCCACCTGAAGGTCCGACGGCTTGATCTCGATGTCGAGCTCCTCCGCCTCGGGGAGCACCGCGACCGTGACCGCCGACGTGTGGATGCGGCCGCTGGCCTCCGTCGCCGGCACCCGCTGCACGCGGTGGACGCCGCTTTCGTACTTGAGGCGGCTGTACGCGCCTTCGCCGTGGATCATGAGCACGGCCTCCTTGACGCCGCCCATGCCGCCCACGGCGCTCAGCTCCATGATCTCCACCTTCCAGGCGTGGCGCTCCGCGTACTTGGTGTAGAGCCGCTGCATCTCGGCGGTGAAGAGGCCGGCCTCGTCCCCGCCGACGCCGGCGCGGATCTCGACGATCACGTTTCGGTGGTCCAGCGGGTCGGGCGGAAGGAGCAGGCGCGGGAGCTCCGCTTCCAGCCGCTGTCGCTCCGCCTCCAGCGATTCGAGTTCCGCGTGCGTCATCGCCAGCAGCTCGGGGTCCTTCTCGCTCTTCAGCATCGCCTCGGCGCCCGTAATCTGCCCGCGCACGTCCTCGTAGCGCGCGATGGTCGTGACCAGCGTTTCGAGCGCGCTCCGCTCCTTCGAGACGCGCCTCAATTCCGTGGGATTGGAATGAATCGACGGATCTTCGAGGAGGCGGGTCAGTTCTTGGTAGCGGGCTTTCGCCTTGTCGAGCGCATGTTCCATGACGCGGAGGAGACTACTACAGGACGGCGCGCAGCGCCGCGATCGCGACTTCGAGCATGTCGCGGGACGGCTCGCGCGTGGTCAGGCGCTGCAGCTGCAGGCCCGGCTCGCTCATCCATCGCACCCACGGCTTGTCGTAGTGCGCGCCCGCGAAGCGGATGATCTCGAAGGAGATGCCCGCGATCACCGGGATCAGGGCGAAGCGGATGAGGCGATCGACCAGCGTGTCGGGCCGGCCGAAGAACGCGAACACCACGAAGCTGACGATCACCACCAGGAAGAGGAACGAGGTGCCGCACCGGGGGTGGAACCGGCTCTGGGCGTCCGCGAATTCCGGCGTCAACTCCTCGCCGGACTCGAGATTGTGAATCGTCTTGTGCTCGGCGCCGTGGTACTGGAAGACGCGCTTCATCTCCCCCCACAGACCGATGCTCAGGATGTAGACCAGGAAGAACACGAGGCGGATGCCGCCGTCGATCAGGTTGTAGAAGAACGGATCGCGCACGCCCGTGAGATCGGTGAGCTTGAGCGGAAGCCAGAAGAAGATGCCGATGCCGAGAATGAAGGAGATCAGCACGGTGAGCCCCATGCCGAGCCCCAGCGTGCCGTACCGGCGTTCGCCCTTCGGCCGCTCGCTCTCCCCCGCGACCGCGGCGTCCGCGGAGAACGCGAGCGCCGCCACGCCGATGCGCAGCGATTCCACGAGGACGATGGCGCCCCGAAGGATGGGAAGGCCCAGAAGGGGGAAGCGACGCGACAACGATACGTAGTCGCGCGACTGCACCTGGATGGTGCCGTCGGGAAGGCGCACGGCGGTCGCGATCCGGTGCGGGGATCGCATCATGACCCCCTCGATCACGGCCTGTCCGCCGATCGGCGCGTACGGCTTGGGCATGGAGTGTCCGGAAATTCCGGGGCGAAAGCGGGGCGGGCGCCTTAGGAGGCGGGCGCCGCCGGCTTGGCCTCTTTCATGCCGTACTTCTTGCGGAACCGCTCGATGCGACCGGCGGTATCGACCAGCTTCTGCTTCCCGGTGAAGAACGGATGACACTGGGAGCAGATTTCGACGTGCATGGCTTCCTTCGTCGTCGCCCGCGTTTCCACGATGTGACCGCAGGCGCAGATGATCTGCGTATTGAAGTAGCCGGGGTGAAGGTTCTTCTTCATGGGTTGCTCCGCTTCTCCGCGTGGTGGAACGGTGGTTACGTATTCATCATGGCGAGGAACTTCTTGTTCGTCTTGGTCTGCGCCATCTTGCCGATCAAGAATTCCATCGCCTCCATGGGATTCAACTCGTTCAGGAACTTGCGCAGGATCCAGACCTTGTTCAACTCCTCCTGCGTCATCAGCAGCTCTTCCTTGCGCGTGCCCGACCGGTTGATGTCGACGGCCGGGAAGATTCGCTTGTCCGCGAGCTTGCGGTCGAGAATGACCTCCATGTTGCCGGTGCCCTTGAACTCTTCGAAGATGACGTCGTCCATGCGGCTGCCGGTTTCGACGAGCGCGGTCGCCATGATCGTCAGGCTGCCGCCGTTCTCGATGTTGCGCGCCGCGCCGAAGAAACGCTTCGGCTTCTGGAGCGCGTTGGCGTCGACGCCGCCGGAGAGAATCTTGCCGGAGTGCGGGACGACCGTGTTGTGCGCGCGCGCGAGGCGCGTGATCGAGTCGAGCAGAATCACGACGTCTCGGTTGTGCTCCACCAGGCGCTTCGCCTTTTCGATGACCATGTCGGCCACCTGAACGTGGCGTTCCGCCGGTTCGTCGAACGTGGAGGAAACCACTTCCCCCTTCACGGAGCGCTCCATGTCCGTCACTTCCTCGGGACGCTCGTCGATCAGGAGGACGATCAGCATGACCTCGGGGTGGTTGTCCGTGATCGCGTTCGCGATCTTCTGGAGGAGAACCGTCTTGCCTGCCCGGGGCGGCGACACGATCAGCCCGCGCTGACCCTTTCCGATCGGCGTCAGCAGATCCATGATCCGCGTCGGCATGTCCTCCGCCTTGTGCTCCAGCCGCAGTTTCTCCTGCGGGTAGAGCGGCGTCAGGTTGTCGAAGAGGATCTTGTCCTTCGCGACTTCCGGCGACTCGAAGTTGACGGCTTCGACGCGCAGCAGCGCGAAGTAGCGCTCGCCGTCCTTCGGAGGCCGCACCTGGCCGGACACGGTATCGCCCGTTCGCAGGTCGAACCGCTTGATCTGCGAGGGCGAGACGTAGATATCGTCCGGACCCGGCAGATAGTTGTAATCCGTCGAGCGAAGGAACCCGTAGCCCTCGGAGAGGATTTCCAGGACCCCCTCGGCGAAGATCAGGCCGTTCTTCTCGGTCTGGCCCTCGAGGATCTTGAAAATCAGCTCCTGCTTGCGGAGGCCGCTCGTTCCTTGGATGCCGAGCGAGTGCGCCAGTTCCATCAATTCCGCGATCGTCCGGCTCTTCAGTTGGAGAATGTCGAGACCTTTGGGAGATCCCTGGGGCGCCGGTGCGGGGGCCGGCGGGGCTTCCGTCTGCTGTCCTTCCATGTCGCTATTTGACTCCTCGGTCGTGGTCGGTCCGTCGGGGGCCTCTGGGCCTCGGCGGCGGACGGGTGTTGTTTGGCGGGGCATGACTTGTGCCGAACGGCGGTCCTCTGAGGGGGTGGCTACGTTTTGAAGGGTTCGCGTTTGTTCCGGTGAGTGTGCTGCCCGGGGTTCGCGGCCCTTAGGGGCATTCGCGCTGGGCTTCGAAGGTCCCCTTCCGGGCGGGCCTTGTCAGGTTGGTGCGACGAGAGAAATCTAGCGGACCAAAGGCGCGGTGTCAAGCCCCGTGGACCGCGGCTGCAAAACAGCCGCGATCCACGGTGTTCAATCCTACTTGGCCGCGGGCTGGGCGGGGAAGCTGCCCGTGGAGAAGATCTGCCCCCCCATGAACGTCACCGACTTTCCCTTGCCCCAGTAGAACCAGCTCTCGAAGGACTTCCCATCCTCCCGATGGTTGTAGACCTCGTCCGGATACCCGTCCGCGGCCAGGACCCCGGTCTGCTTGCATCCCTTGCCAACACGGTTTTCGGCGGAGTCGACCCAGATCTTTAGATCATTTCCCGTCCGCTGCTGGCCGTCCTTCAGGGCCTTGTACATGGCGTATTCGGCGGAGGATGCCTCCTTGTTCCCCTTCTTGAGATACGAAAGGAAGAGGAACTGATGCGTTTCCACGTTCTTGGCGTCGATCTCGACGGCGTTTTGCAGGTTCTTGATGGCGCCGTCGTAGTCCTCGGCGTAGAACTTGGCCTGCCCCGCCAACCCCTGCAAATCCTCGTTCTTGGGGTACTCCAGGAGCCCCTTGTCCAGGATCTGGGCCGCCTTCTTGTACTGCGACTGATTGCTCGCGATGACCGCGGCGTTGTAGATCGCGGTCTGGCGTTCGTCCTTCGCTTCGGGGGGCGCCAAGTCGTAGAGGAGACCATAGTTAGCCGAGGCGCTGTCGAAGGCGGCCTTGCGCTCAGGGTTGTCCTTGGCAAGGGGCTCCGCATAGCGCATCCACGACTCGGCGATACGGTCGAGATAGACGATGCGATTCGTCGTATCGGTCTCCATCGCCGCCCAGTACGCGGGTATCGATTCCTTGTACTTCTTCTCGTTGTAGAGACGGTTGCCACGTCCCATCGCCGCGGCGCGGAGGTTCAGGATCAGCTTCTCCTCGTCCTCCTTCTTGGGCTTCAGCGCCAGACCGGCCTTCGCGGCGGCGATGGCGTCGTCGATGCGCCCCACGCGCTCGTACAGGAACGACAGGTTCATGTGCGCTTCGACGGAGGTCGGATCGACCATGGCCGCCAACTCGAAGTTGTAGACCGACTCCAGGATTTTCGATGCGCCCTCGTAGTCGGGGAACACGGTCGAATCGGCGACCGCCAACTCGTTCGCCGGATCGCCGCCGAACGGGGTCAGCGACATCTGCGTCGGTTCGTCTCCTGTCGGCGGGAAGTAATAGGCGGTGTTGTCGTCGAGGTAGTACCAAACCTCGTGCTTGCCGCCGCCCTCGGACCACTTGGCGAAGTCCGTCGGCGCGCCCTTCTCCGCCTCGAGTTTCGCCTGCGGCGTGCCCTCGGCCATGGTGCGGTCGCTGAGGACCTCGACGTTCCCCGCGCGACTCATCGCCGCGACGCCCTTGTTGTAGAGCCCGGCCAGCGCCGCGTCGCGATTCTGCTTCATCTCCTTCAGGCGCTTCTTGTCGTCCTGCTCCGTGGCCATCTCGATGCCGATCTGGAAGGCGGCGCCGGCGGAGCGGTATTGCCGCATTTGGACACGCGCGATCCCGAGCAGGCCGTAGAGCTGCAGGTTGTCCGGCTCTTCCTGACGCGAACACTCGAGAAAGCGGACCGCCTTGTCCCAGACCTTCTGCTGGACGTACACCTTGCCGCTGGTGAAGCAGAGCCCGGCCATGGCGACGGGAGCCGTAACGGCAAGGACCGCAAACAGAGCGGCCGCGGCGAAAAAGACGCGCTTGGGGCGCAGGCTAAGTCGTTGCATTCGTTCCTCCATGAATTGGAATACCCGGAACCAGGCCTTCGCGTTCCAGGCTGTTTCGATTCAATCGGTCGGGGGCACCCCTGTCAAGGGCATTCGCCTCGGCCATCCGGGACGAGACGTCCCCATATGCCATTGTCCGAAAGAGAGTTATAGCAGTTGGTGGGGGTCCACGTCGACGGCCCATCGCACGCCGGGAAACCGCTCCTCGCGTAGGCGGGTCAGGGTCCGAGCAAGCGTTTCACGCAGGGCCGGCCTGGAGACGCTCTTCATCAGGAGATGCCAGCGATGCTCGCCTCGGAGGCGCGCTAGGGGCATCGGAGCGGGGCCTAGGATCTGGACCGGGCGATCCGCGGCGGCCCGGCTCACCATGCGGCGCACCGCCGCACCGGCGGCTTCCACGCGCTCCAGCGTGCGGCCACGCAGCTCGATCTCCACGATGCGGCCGTAGGGGGGATACCTGAGTTCGCGCCGCTCGGCCGCTTCCCGTTCGAAGAACACGGCGTAGTCCTGCGCGGCGGCCGCCCGAAGCGCCGGACTCGTCGGGTCGAACGACTGCATGATCACCTCCCCCGGAAGATCCCCGCGACCGGCGCGGCCCGCCACCTGCGTCAGCAGCTGAAAGGTCCGCTCGGCGGAGCGGAAGTCGGGAAGGTAGAGGGACAGGTCGGCCACGATCACGCCGACCAGCGTGACGCCGGGAAAGTCGAACCCCTTCGCGACCATCTGCGTGCCGAGCAGAAGATCCGTCTCGCGGGCACGAAACGCGCCCAGGATCGCGG
Source organism: Candidatus Eiseniibacteriota bacterium (assembly GCA_003235575.1). Taxonomy (GTDB): domain Bacteria; phylum Eisenbacteria; class RBG-16-71-46; order SZUA-252; family SZUA-252; genus SZUA-252. Next base: position 19,140 of record QJVW01000115.1, read on the forward strand.
ACGCGGAGCCGCGTCGGCGAACGGAGTCGAGATCGAGCCGCGCAAGCCGCGCGGAGGGGAAGAGCGTCGCCACTTCGCGCTCCACCTTCTGGATTCCGAGACCTCCGAACCAGAGATCGACGGCGCCACAGGCGGGGCACCCCGCCGGGACCTTTCTCCGAAGTCCGCAATAGTGGCACCGCAGTCCGGCCTCGTCGGCATGGACCGTGAAGGGGACGTCGCAGCGGTCGCAGTGGGCGACGTGACCGCAGCCGCGGCACTGGAGATACGTCGAGTGACCGCGGCGATTGAGAAATAGGATCCCCTGTTCGCCCCGCTCGAGCGTTCGTCCGATCGCCTCGACGAGGAGCGGCGTGATGATGCGCGAGACCGTGCTCTTGCCTCCCGCACGCCCGGCCGAGACCGACGAACGCAGATCGGCGAGACGAACCGTCGCCATCGGCCGGCGGTCCACGCGGTTCGGCAATTCGAGCAGCGCGTAGTCCCCTCGGGTGGCACGCGCGTAGCTTTCGAGGCTGGGCGTGGCGGTGGTCAAGACGACCGCGGAGCGGCTCCGCTGCGCCCGCACCAGCGCGACGTCGCGCGCGTGATACCGGGGTGATTCGTCCTGCTTGTACGCGCCGTCCTGCTCTTCGTCGATCACGGTCAGGCGCAGGTCCGGAAACGGAAGGAAGACGGCCGAGCGCGTTCCCACCACCAGATCGAGCGCCCCGTCGGCCGCGGCCCGCCACACGTCGGCGCGCTCGCGCGCCAGAAGTCCGCTGTGGTAGACCGCCGACCGCTCGAACCCGGCGCGACGAAACGCGTCGAGCGCCTGGGGGGAAAGCGCGATCTCGGGCACGAGGATGAGCGCCTGGCCGCCGGCCGCGATGGCGTGGCGCGCCGCGTGCAGGTAGACCGCGGTCTTGCCGCTCCCCGTCACCCCGTGGAGCAGGAACGGCGCGAATGAAGGAGCAGCGATGCCGGCCTCGATCGCCTCCAGCGCGCGGCGCTGATCGTCGTTGAGCGCGGACCGGACTGGCGGCGCCTCGGCGTGCCACCCCTCCTCCTCGAGGTACGCGGCGCGCGGCGCGCGGCGGCGGAGCCCCGTCGGGGAGGGGGCCGCGGCGTGCAGCACCTCGCCGAGCGAAGCGGCGTAGTAGTCGGCCACCCAGCGCGCGAGCGAGAGGATTTCGCCGCTCACGATCAGCCGCGGCTCGGGAATGCCGGCGATGGATCGAATGCGATAGGCGGGGGCGGCGGCGGCCGGTTCGGCGCCGAGAACCGTGCCCCAGATCTTTCGGGCGCGGACGGGAACGAGGACGCGCAGACCGGGCACAACGGGCTCATCGTCCGGGAGGGCGTACACAAGGTGCTCGTGGCCGGAGATCGGGACGGGAACGGCGACGCGAACGAGGGGCATGGTGCGCGGAGGATAGCACCCTGGCGTCTGCGGTAGGCGTGAGGGCGCGATGAAGGGTTTCGGGGTCCGACAGCGACAGCCATGCCCCCGAAACCCTTCATCGCGCCCTCACGCCGGCATCGGTGGAGCGACTATTCCGGACACTCGGACGCTCCACGACGCCCGTGACGGGAGGAGAATTGTCCCTGCAGGCGATTGTCTGCCGTCGTTAGAGCCGGCGGGGACAATTCTTCTCACGTCCCGCGCGGGACGTTGGATTGGCTGACGAGGATTGCGGCGGGAACTACGAGGAGGGCGTGGAGCGCTCCGACACCGTCTGTCCCAGGATGGCGTTGATCCGCTCGACCAGCTTGCGGGGACTGAACGGCTTCGTGATGTAGTCGTCGGCGCCGACGTCAAAGCCCATCTTCTGGTCGACGTTCCTTCCCTTCGCGGAGAGCAGGATCACGGGGACGTTTCGCGTTTCCGGGTTCGACTTGACCGCGCGGCAGACTTCGTAGCCGTCCAGCTTCGGCATCATGATGTCGAGGACGATCAGGTCGGGCTTGTCGCTGCGCACGCGCTCCAGGGCCTGCTCGCCGTCGAGGGCGGTCAGCACTTCGTAGCCTTCCATCCCCAGGCTGAAGTCGAGAATGTGGACGATGTAGATTTCGTCGTCCACGACGAGAATCCGCCCCTTCGACATCGGCTCTCCTCCCGGTACGTGTGCCATACCGATATCTATCGGCCCGCTCCGGATGCTTCTGGAGTCGGAAACGGTGGCCGATCTTGTTGCGGCACAATCAGTTCAACAAGCGTCGCCACCACGGCCTCATCGAACTGCGTCCCGCTGTGGCACCGCAGTTCCGCCACCGCCTCCTCGTGGCTGATCGGCTGGCGGTACGGCCGCCCCAGCGTCATCGATTCGTAGGCGTCGACGACGGCGATGATCCGTGCGCCCAAGGGAATCTGATCGCCGCGCAATCCGCGCGGATAGCCGCGGCCGTCGATACGCTCGTGGTGCGCCAGAATGATTTCGGTCACGTTGGAGTGGAACTCGATCGGTTTCAGCAATTCGACGCCGCGGGCCGGATGTTCCGCCACGTGCGCCCAGGTATCGGGATCCAGCTCGCCCGGCTCGTGGAGGATGCCCGGCGATACGTGCGCCATGCCGACGTCGTGGATTCGGGCCGCGTACGCCAGCACCGAGAGGTCCTGTTCGTTCATGCCCATCTTCCGGCCGATCGCCGTCGCGCGCTCCGCCATCGAGCCGCCCGTCAGGCGCAGGCGGCTTCGGCGGGTGTGGTCGATGATGGCCGCCAGCGCGTGGGAGGCCTGCTCCGCCCGGTCGGCGGACGCCTCGTGCGCCGAGGCATGTTCCCAGGCGCGCGCGACCCGATCCGCCAGCGACGTCAGGAGCGCCTCGTCGTCCTGCGTGAACGGGGTGCAGGAGATCTTGTTGTTGATGTTGATGACGCCCACGACCCGCTCATCCACCTTCACCGGGACGGACAGGAGCGACTTCGTTTCGTACTGGTTGTGGTTTCGTCGTCCGAACCGCTCGTCGTCTTCGATGTTGGTGATCAGGAGCGGCTGGCCGTGCTTGGCCACCCATCCCGCGATCGAATCGCCGACACGGATCCGCGTGCCGCAAACCACCTCTTCGCGCAGTCCGCGCGCGGCCTTGATGTAGAGCTCCTCCCGCTCGTCGTCGAGGAGCATGAACGACGCGATCTGGGCGTCCATCACTTCGGCGACCATCTCGACCGTGAGACGGGTCAGGTGATCGGACACCGAACGCGTCGGGGACCATGTCGCGTGGGTGATCACGTTGGCGTCGCTGGGCGTGGCCGGCAGGGAGACGTGGAAGCGGGAGCCGTGCCCCGGCTCGCTTTCCGCCGTGATCTCGCCCCCGTGCCACTCGACGATGCTCTTCGCGATCGAAAGCCCGAGCCCGACACCGGGGTACTCGCGCGACAGCGAGCCGTCCACCTGGTAGAAGCGGTCGAACACCTTGGCCAGCTCACTCTGCGGAATGCCGATGCCGGTGTCCTCGACCGTCAGGCGCACGGTGCTTCCCTCGCCCGCCACGCGGAACGTCGCCGTCCCGCCGCGCGGGGTGAACGTCACCGCGTTCGTTCCCAGGTTCTGCAGCAGCCGGCGAATCAGATTCCGGTCCGCCTCGACGATCACCTCCGAGACGTCGATCGCCGCGACGAGCTGGATTCCCTTCGATTCCGCCTGGGGCTTGAGGATCGCGATCTCCTCCTCGACCAGATCGACCAGGTTCAAGGGCTCGCGGCTCATGCGGAAGCGTCCCGACTCGAGCCGCGTCAGTTCGAGGATCGCCTCGATGAGGCGGGTCAATTTCCGGGTCTGCTCGTCGATCACGCCCAGGAAGTCGCGCTGCATCGCGGTGTTCTTCGAACCAACGTGCTGTTGCAGCGCCTCGACGTACGCGTGAATGTGCGTCAGCGGGGTCTTCAACTCGTGCGAGACGGTGGAGACGAACTTGGACTTCATTTCGTTCAGCTCCTCCGCGCGCTCCGTCGCCTCCTCCAGCTGGCCCATGCTCTCCTGCAGCCGCTGGACGAGGGCCGCGTTTTCGAGGGCGACCACCGCGTGGGTCGCCAGGATCTCGATCATCTCGACGACCTCGCGCGTGGGAAGCTTTCGGTCGGCGGGGTCGTCCACCGAGAGATACCCGATCACGGCGCCGTCCTTGCCCGACAGCGGCACGATCAGCACATCCTCTTGGTGCCACTCGCCGTCGCGCCGGACGCCGAGGTCGGGCGTCCAGCTGTGCGGGTCGTTCTCCCCCCAGAACTTGTGCTCGTGTGGGATGAAGTAGGAGCGGCCGATGCGGAATTCCTCGCGCAGCCACGATTCGAACTCGGACGCCGGGACGTCGTAGTTCTCGAGCGCCGTGATCGCGTCGCGCTCCAGCCCCGCGAAGGCCCGCGCCTCGTAGGTTCCACTTCGAACGTTCAGCACGCGAAGCAGGACGATGCGGTAGCCGACCGCGGAGGTCACGGCGTGCACGATTTCGTGCAGCACCCGATCCAGGCCCAGGTTCGAGCTGATGGATGTTGCGATTTCCAACACCTTCTGGAGCCTGGTCGCGCGCTGCCGGCTGGTGAGGAGTTGGTCGCGGTAGAGACGCCCCATCTCCTCGGCGGCCAGCGACAGCTGCTCGTTGCGCTGCATCGCGGCGTCCAGCGAGCCGCGCAGGCGCCGCGCTTCGCGCATGGCGGTCCGACGGCGGCGGACGGCCTCGAAGAGAAGGAGCGCCGCGGCCGCGAGCGCCCAGGAGAGCGCGTGGCCGGTCGTCATGGCGTCACGCCCTCCGTGCGCCCGGTCGGGCGCGCGGCGCCGGTCGACGGCGGGCGCGCGTCCCCGGCCTCGTCCAGCGCGGCCGCCAGCGCTTCGACGACGTTCGGATCGAACTGCGTCCCGGAGGCGCGGCGGAGTTCCGCCAGCGCTTCGGCGTCGGAGACGGGATCGCGGTACGGACGTCCCGCGGTCAGCGCCTCGAAGGCATCGACGGCGGCGAGGATGCGCGCCGCCAGGGGGATTTCCTCCCCGCGCAAGCCGCGTGGATATCCCTCGCCGTCCATCCGCTCGTGATGGGCCAAGATGATCTCGTGCACCTTGGGCGCCGACTCCAACGGACGCAGCAGCCGGATGCTCGATTGGGGATGGCTTTCCACGTCACGGCGCTCCCGCTCGCTCCACACCTGGCTGCTGCACCAGGGCGCATTCTCCAAGGTGAGCATGCCCACGTCGTGCACGCGCGCGATGTAGCCGAGGATGGCGATCTCGTCCTCGGGCAGGGACAGGCGGCGCGCCACGTCGGTGGCCAGCTTGAACGAGCGGCGCGTGTTGGGAATCAGCCGCTGACGGCGCGCCCGGATCACCGCCCGGAGGCTGGAGAGGGTCGCGGCGATGTCCGCCTCGGTCGGCTGATGGTGCAGACGCTCCAGCGCGGCCGAGACGCGCGCCACGATCGCGACCAGCAGCCGGAGGTCGTCCTCGTCGAACGGCAGCCCGTCGGACTTGTTGTTCACGTTGACGACGCCGACCGTCTCCCCGGCGATGAGGATCGGCGCGGCCAGCAGCGATTTCGTCTCGTACTGCGGGTGGCTCATCTTCCGGAATCGCCGGCTGCTCTCGATGTCCCGGACCAACAGCGGTTCACCGTGGTGCGCCACCCAGCCCGCGATGGAATCCCCGACGCGCACCTGCGTCCGGGCCACGGTGTCGGGGTCGAGGCCGTGCGCCGCTTGGACCCGAAGGCTCGTGCCGGTCTCGTCGAGGAACATGAAGGACACAATTCCCGCGTCCATGACCTCGGCGACCATGGTGACGCACTGCTGCAGCACGTTCCGGCGCTCCGGCTGAACGAAGAGCGGCTCCAGCGAGCGAATGAGCCTGAGGAAGCCGTGCTGATGGAGCGGCAGTTCGAAGACGAACCGCGTTCCTCGGCCGACCTCGCTCTCGACGTGGATCGCGCCTCCATGCAGCTCGACCACGCTCTTCACGATCGCGAGTCCTAGCCCGGTCCCCTCGGTCCGCGCCCCACCGCCGTCCTCCACGCGGTAGAAGCGCTCGAAGACGTGGGGCAGCTTTTCGGTCGGAATGCCGTGGCCCTGGTCCTCCACCTCGAAGCGCGCCTGGTCGCCATGCATGGCGACACGCACGAAGATCTCGCGATCCTCCGGCGAGAACTTCGCGGCGTTATGGAGCAGGTTCACGAACACCTGCTTCAGGAGATCGAAGTCCGCTTCTACCGGCGGCAGGTCGTCCGAGACGGTCACGCGCAGCTGGAGCCGCTTCTGTTGCAGCGTGGGCTCCACCGTGAGGCGCGCGTCCTCGACGACCGCGGGGATCCCGAGGGGCTCGACGCGAAGACGGCGCCGGCCGGAGTCCATCCGGCTCAAGTCGAGCACATCGTTCACCATGCGGGTGAGACGGTCCGCCTCTTCATTGATGACGGAGAGGAACTTCTCCTGCATGTCGAAGGACGGCCGACCCAGGTTGTCGAGCAGCGATTCCGTGTAGGCCTTGATCGCGGTGAGCGGCGTCCGCATCTCGTGCGAGACGACGGAGATGAGATCCGACTTCGTCTGGTCCATGCGCCGGAGCGCGAGTCGCGCCTCGTCCAGGCTGCGCGCGGACGCGTGGAGTTCCTCGCGCACGCGAAGGCGATCGACCGCCATGCCGATTTGATCGGCCAGGAACAGTAGGGTGCGGCGGCGGCGGCTGGTCACCGGGCGGGCGCGCCGATACCCGACCACCGTCAGGCCCAGGAGGGTCGTGCCGATCCGGAGGGGCATTCCGACCAGCGTCGCGGGGGCGTCCCCGCTCCATCCGATCTCGTCGGGTCCCGCCCGCGACGCGTCGGACGCTTCGTGCGCGAGAAACGTCTCGTGGCGAAGCACCTGCCCCAGAAATCCGTCCTGATCGGGCACCAGGAGCACGCGGCGCCCGCCCGCGCGATCGCGTTCGTACGCGTAGCCCTCCAGATCGCCCGACTCGTCGTTCAGCAGGAGCAGCGCGAACTGGTCGGCGCCGGCGATGTCGAGGACGTGCTCCGCCAGGGCGTGAAAGACGGTGTCGGGATCCGTGGCGGCCTGAAGCGCGAAGGAGAGGCTGCCCAGCCGATCAAGAACGCGGAACGGCGTCGCGGTGCCGCGCGGCGCGTCAGACCCATTCATGCGCGTGGCTCCGTGCGATGCGATTCCCTTGCCGGACCGACAAGCGTCCCGTCCGACCGGCGATCCGGCACGATGCAGCTGCCGTGGATGGCTTTTCCCAGCTTCTTGAGTTCCCTGACGATGTCGTTGACCTGCGCGCTGTGCTGGATGTCGCGGCCGACGTTCGTCACGACGGGGATCGTCACCGAGAGAAGACCGAAGTTCTTCACCCCACCCTGACGGTTCGAGAGCACCGTGATGAACCCGCGCTCGGCGTCTTCCGGGTCGTACTGACTCGCAATGTTGCTGTCGAACTCGCGCTTCACGCAGTCGGCCACCAGGCCCGCCCGATCCGGGACGGTCATGATCACGAAATCGTCGCCGCCGATGTGGCCGACGAAGTCCCCTCCTCCACCGACCTTCTCCACGGCTCGGCCCAGGAGCTCCGCCGTGAATTGGATCAGCGCATCGCCCCGTGCGTATCCGTAGTAGTCATTGAACGCCTTGAAATTGTCGAGATCGATATGGAGAAAGGCGAACTTCTCACCCGCTCCGATGCGCCGCGTCAGTTCGTTTTCGATGAGCACGTTTCCGGGAAGGCCGGTCAGCGCGTTCGACGAGAGCAGCGCGCGGCGGCTCCGGAGCTGGTTGCGAACGCGAAACAGGACCTCCTCGTTCGCGAACGGTTTGGTCACGTAGTCGTCCCCGAACGCGTTCAGTCCCTCGAGGCGCTCCTCCAGCGATGATCTGGCCGTGAGGAAGATCACGGGAATGCGGCTGGTCAGGGGGTTCGCCTTCAGGCGGCGGCAGACTTCGTACCCATCCATGCGCGGCATCGCCACGTCGAGCAGGATGAGATCGGGGGGATCGCGTCGAACCTCCTCCAGCGCGCTCAGTCCGTCGGCGGCGGTGCGAACGTCGTAGTTCGCGTCCGCCGCTCCGCGCAGTGCCTGCTCCAAGAGGAGGCGAATGTGCAACTCGTCCTCCACCACCAGAATGCGCCCGCGATCAGCCGGCTGCTCGCTCACGATTTCCCCCGGGGAGATAGTGGAAGTTGCGTTCTCTCCAGGAATTAATCGTCCGATCCGGCACCTTCTTGAGTGAAACGAGTGGGGATCGAACCGCGTCGGGACGGGGGGCGCCCGACGGTAACCGATTGCCTTGTAGTGGGTTGCCGACCTACGACGGCGGGCTAGGCGTGGGGAAAGGCGTCGAGGTTCGGAACGACCGACGCCGTCACGGGCGTGACGATGCCGCGACGCCGCGCGTGCCACCCGGCGAAGGCGATCATCGCGCCGTTGTCACGGCAAAGGGCCGGCGAGGGAAATACGGCGGGGATGCCGCGTTCGCCCGCGAGCCGGCCGGCCTCGCGGCGAAGCAAGGTGTTGCAGGCGCAGCCGCCGGCGATGGCGATCGCCTTCGAGGGGTGTCGGTCGAGCGCGAGCGCCAGGCGCTCGATCAGCGCGTTCACCACCGCGCGCTCCGTGGCGGCAGCCACATCGCGAATTCGCCCCTCGGACATCGGGCTCTTCTCCCGTTCCACCGCGAGTTTCACGGCGGTCTTGAGCCCGCTGAAGCTGACGTCCAGGTTGTCGTTGCCGAGCCGCGCCACCGGAAACGCGAACGCGTCGGGGTTTCCCTCGCGCGCGAGCCGGTCGACGTGCGGACCGCCGGGATACGGCAGGCCGAGCAGCTTCCCGACCTTGTCGAACGCCTCGCCGGCGGCGTCGTCGCGCGTCGATCCCAGGCGCCGGACGGATGCCGCATCCGTGACGTGGTAGATCTCGGTATGTCCGCCCGATGCGACCATCCCCAGATATGGAAACGGCAGGTCCTGCTCGATGCCGGGCGAAAGAAGATGCGCCTCGACGTGGTTCACGCCGACGAAGGGTATGCCGCGCGCTTGGGCGAAGCCCTTCGCGAATTCGAGCCCGACGAGGAGCGAACCGACCAACCCCGGCCCGATCGTCGCGGCCACGGCGTCGATCGCGGCGATGGGGCGATCCGCCTTCGCGAAGACCTCGGCGATCACGCGAGGAAGGAGCGTCAGATGGGCGCGCGAAGCGAACTCGGGCACGACGCCGCCGTATTCGAGGTGGATGTCCTGCGAGGCGACGACGTGCGCGAGCAGCCGGCCATCTTCCACGATGCCGGCGGCGGTGTCGTCACAGGAGGTTTCGATCCCGAGGATGAGCATGGGTATCAATGGTAGCGCAGGCGATTCGCCAGGTGGGGCGGTATGCTGATGGGACCGATGGCTTCCCGAATGTTCCCGTTCCTTCCGCCGCTCGCCGCGGCCCTCCTGGCTCTCGGCTCTGCCACGGCGGCATACGCGACGCCGATGCCGCTTCGCTTCGACGGCACCGAGCGTGCCCGCATCGCGGCGCCCGACGTCGACCGCCGGTCGGTCACGGGCACGCTATCCGGTGCTGCCGGCGACACGGTGCTCCTTCTCGCCGGGCCCCGCGAGCTCCGAATCCCGGTCCGTCAGGTGGTGCGGTTCGAGCGAAGCCGCGGGATGCGCACGACGCGTAGCCGGGGTGTGGTGACGGGCCTCGTGGTCGGCGCCCTCGCGGGCATGGCCCTGAGTGCAGGGAAAGCGTCTCGTCCGACGTGGAGTCGTCTCGGTCCCGCCGTGATCTTGCTGGGCGGGGCCGCAGGCGGCGGCATCGTGGGGGCGCTGGTGGGAGGCGCCCTGACAACGGAGCGCGAAGCGGAGTCATGGGAACGAATACCCTTGGACCGACTCCGAGCCGATTTGGCGTCGCACGCAGCCGCGGAGGTGATCGATTCCGAGCAGTAGAGCGGGGCGCCCGAGGCGCGCGGGATCCAGCGCCATTCGCGCCGTCCGGGAGCGGGGAGCCATCCCCGTCGGCGCCTGACTCACGAAGCCGGAGGGGATGGCTCCCCGCTTCCGGACCCCGCTACGCTCGTTCGCTGATCGCCGCGGCCAGTCGGTTCTTCGCGCGTTCCAGCGCCCGCATCGCGCGCTCGCGGTCGATGGGTTCGTCGCCGCCGGCGCCGTCGTTCTGCAGCCGCTGCTGGGCCCGTTGGAGCGCCGACTTCGCGCGTTCCACGTCGATCGCGCCCGCGACCTCGGCCGCATCGGCCAGCACCGTCGCCCGATTTCCCGATACCTCCAGAAAGCCGCCGCTCACGGCGTAGAACGAACGCTTCCCCTCTTCGTCGCGGACTTCGAGACGGCCGGGGCGGAGCGAGGTGATCAGCGGGGCGTGATGGGCCAGGACTCCCAGGTACCCCTCGGAGCCCGGCGCCTGCAGCGCGGTCACGGGCGCCTCGAGCAGCAGGCGCTGCGGCGTCACCAGGCGGAACGTGAAGGTCGTCTCGGCCATCGCTGCGTCGCGGGAGGCTCGGCCTAGGCCGAGGCGCCCACTCCCATCTTCTCCGCGCGCTCGAATACTTCGTCGATCGTGCCGGCCATGTAGAACGCCTGCTCGGGAATGTGATCGCACTTGCCATCGACGATCTGCTGGAACGAGCGAATCGTGTCCTCGAGCTTCACGTAGCGGCCGGGCGTTCCGGTGAACGCCTCGGCCACGAAGAACGGCTGCGACAGGAACTTCTGAATCTTGCGCGCGCGCGTGACGAGGAGCTTGTCATCCTCGGAGAGCTCGTCCATGCCCAGAATCGCGATGATGTCCTGCAGGTCCTTGTAGCGCTGCAGGATCTTCTGCACGGCGCGGGCCAGCGCGTAGTGATCCTCGCCCACGATGTTCGGGTCGAGAATGCGCGAGGTCGAATCGAGCGGATCCACGGCCGGGTAGATCCCCAGCTCGGCGATGCGGCGCGAAAGCACCGTCGTGGCGTCGAGGTGCGTGAACGTCGTGGCCGGCGCGGGGTCGGTCAAGTCGTCGGCCGGGACGTAAATCGCCTGCACCGACGTGATCGATCCCTTCTTCGTGGAGGTGATGCGCTCCTGGAGCGCTCCCATTTCGGTGGCGAGCGTCGGCTGGTATCCGACGGCGCTCGGCATCCGTCCGAGAAGGGCGGAGACTTCCGATCCCGCCTGGGTAAAGCGGAAGATGTTGTCCACGAAGAAGAGTACGTCCTGGTTCTCCTGGTCGCGGAAGTACTCGGCCATCGTGACACCCGTCAGCGCGACGCGGAGACGCGCGCCCGGCGGCTCGTTCATCTGGCCGAACACCATGACGGTCTTGTCGATGACGCCGGATTCCTTCATTTCGAGCCAGAGGTCGTTTCCCTCGCGGGTCCGCTCCCCGACGCCCGAGAAGACGGAGAACCCGCCGTGCTCGGTCGCGATGTTGCGGATCAGCTCCTGAAGGATGACGGTCTTGCCGAGCCCGGCGCCGCCGAAGAGGCCGATCTTGCCTCCCTTGGCGTAGGGCGCGAGCAGATCGACGACCTTGATGCCGGTCTCGAAGATCCGGGTGACGGTTTCCTGCTCCTCGAAGGCGGGCGGATCGCGGTGAATGGGCAGCCGCTTCTTCGGGTCCTCCACCGTCGCGCCCTGGTCGATCGGTTCACCGAGCAGGTTGAAGACGCGGCCGAGCGTCTGCCGGCCGACCGGAACCGAGATCGGTCCGCCCGTATCGATCACCGACATGCCGCGCACCAGACCGTCCGTCGAGGCCATCGCCACGCAACGCACGACTTCGTCGCCGATGTGGAGCGCCACCTCCACCGTGAGGTGGATGTCCCGTTCCGCGTCTTCGATCAGAAGCGCCTGATTGATCGGCGGAAGATGCTTCGGTTCGTACCGGACGTCCACCGTCGGGCCGATCACCTGGATGATCGTGCCCGTGTTCTTGCCGCTGCCGTTTGTCGCCGTCGCCATGGTCCTTCCTTACTTGAGCGCCTCGGCGCCTGCCACGATCTCGACGAGTTCGCGGGTGATCGTGGCTTGCCGGGTCCGATTCATGTGCAGGGTCAGGTTCTGGATCATTTCGTTCGCGTTCTTCGTCGCCGATCCCATCGCCACCATGCGCGCGCCGTGCTCCGACGCCGCCGATTCGGCCATCGCCATGTAGAGGCGCATGGCCAGGACGTAGGGGACGAGCCGCTCGAGGATCACCTCCGGCGACGGCTCGTACAGGTAGTCGCGGGAGACCGCCGGTCCCGTCGCCGTCCGCCCCATCGGAAGGTACGGCTCGACCACGATCGTGCGATTCAGCGCGCTCTTGAAATGCGTGTAGACGAGGTCCACTTCATCGATCTCGCCGGCCTCGAAGCGCTCCGCCAGCGTGCGGCTCATCTCCTCCGCGAATTTCCACGAGGCCACGCCGCCCATCGACGTGTTCGAGGCGAGGATGGTGGCCTTCCGTCGGCGGAAGTAGTCGTATCCCTTCTTGCCGATCAGCACCATCGAGGTAGGCACAGACGCCTCGCGTACGATGCCCTCGACCATCTTGTTCAGGTTCACGTTGAAGGCGCCGCAAAGGCCGCGATCCGACGTGACGTGCACGATCGCACGGCGCTTCACGTCCCGGCGCGCGAACGCCGGGTGCATGATCTCTCCCGACGCGTTGGCCAGGTTCCCCAGCACCTCGCGCAGCTGCTCGCCGTACGGGCGCGCGGACTCCACGGCGGTCTGGGCGCGGCGCAACTTCGCCGCGGAGACCATCTCCATGGTCTTCGTGATCTGGGCCGTGCTCGCTACGGAGCGGATCCGGCGCCGGATGTCGCGAAGGGTCGCCACGTCGCTAGGCCATTCCCTTCTTCACGAAGGCGGCCTTGAACTGCTCCACGGCCTTCTTCAGCTTCGCCTCGATCGCGTCGGTCATTTCGTACTTGGCGCGGATGTCGTGCATCATGTCGCCGAATTCCTCGTCGAGGAACGCGAAGAAGCCGGTCTCGAACGCCCGGACCGAGGTCGTCGGCAGATCGTCGAGGTAGCCGTTCGTTCCGGCGTAGATGATGGCGACCTGTCGCTCCACCGACATCGGCTGGTATTGCCCCTGCTTCAGGAGTTCCACCATGCGCTCTCCGCGCGTCAGCTGCGCCTGCGTGGCCTTGTCGAGGTCCGAGCCGAACTGCGCGAAGGCCGCCAACTCGCGATACTGCGCGAGGTCGAGCCGGAGGCGTCCGGCGACTTTCTTCATGGCCTTCGTCTGCGCCTTGCCACCGACGCGCGAAACCGAAATACCGACGTTGATGGCGGGCCGCACGCCCGAGTAGAAGAGGTCGGTTTCCAGGAAGATCTGCCCGTCCGTGATCGAGATGACGTTCGTCGGAATGTACGCCGACACGTCGCCCGCCTGCGTCTCGATGATCGGAAGCGCGGTCAGCGACCCGGCGCCCAGCGAATCGTTCAGCTTCGCGGCGCGCTCCAGGAGGCGGGAGTGGAGATAGAACACGTCCCCCGGGAAGGCTTCGCGGCCCGGCGGCCGCCGGAGCAGCAGCGACAGCTGTCGGTACGACGCGGCGTGCTTCGACAGATCGTCGTAGATCACGAGCGCGTGCCCGCCGCGGTCCCGAACGTCCTCGCCGATGGCGCAGCCGGTGAAGGGCGCGATGAACTGAAGCGGCGCGGCTTCCGAGGCGCCCGCGTTGACGACCGTCGTGTATTCCATGGCGCCGTGGTCTTCCAGGATCTTCACGACCTTCGCGATCGTGAAGTCCTTCTGGCCGATGGCCACGTAGATGCAGCGGATGTCCCCGCCCTTCTGGTTGAGGATCGTGTCCACCGCGACCGCGGTCTTCCCCGTCTGGCGGTCCCCGATGATGAGCTCGCGCTGGCCCCGCCCGATCGGAATCATCGAATCGATGGCCTTCAATCCGGTCTGAACGGGCTGATTCACGGGCTGACGATCCACGACGCCCGGAGCGCGGCCTTCGATCGGGTTGTACTTGTCCGTGACGATGGGGCCCTTGCCGTCGATCGGCTGGCCGATCGCGTTGATCACGCGCCCGGCCATCGCGTCCCCGACGGGCACCGAGGCGAGGCGCCCGGTGCGGCGCACCTCGTCGCCCTGCTTGATCTGTTCGGTGGAGCCGAAGAGCGCGATCCCGACGTTGTCCTCTTCGAGGTTCAGCACGACGCCGGTGACGTCGCCGGGAAAGAGCACCAACTCGCCGGCCATCGCGTCGTCGAGGCCCCACACGCGGGCGATCCCGTCGCCCACCTGGAGCACCGTCCCGACGCTCTCCATCTTGAGCCGGGACTCGTACCGCTCGAGCTCCTGCTCCAGTACCGCGCTGACTTCCTCGGGCTTGAACGCCATGCTTTAACCCCTGCCGTGTACCCGCGTCTGAAGGAGTTGACGGCGGATCCGCCAGAGCTCCGTCGCGAGGGTTCCGTCGATGAGCGTGTGATCCATCGCGACGACCGCGCCGCCCACGACGGCGGGGTCGGTCTCGCGCTGGAGGAGAATGCGATAACCCGTGCGCCCGCCGAGCGCCTTCGCGAGGCGGTCCGCCTGGGCGTCCGTGAACGGAACGGCGCTGCGCACCGTGGCGCGCACGATGCCTTGCGCCCGCTCCGCGATCTGAAAGAACTCCTGCGCGATGCTGGAGAGGTGATCCAGCCTCCCGCGCCGCAGCAGCAAGATCAGGAGTCCGTACACGCCGGGCCCCATGGAGGGTTTCCACCGGCGCTCCAGGAACTCCAGCTTCTCCGACCGGGCGATCGAAGGCGTTTCGAAAAACCGCCGGACGCGCACGTCGCGCTCGAATAGCAACCCCATCGCGCGCAGCTCCTCCTGGGTGCGGTCCAGATCACCCCGGCGCTGCGACAAGGACAGGAGGGCGCGCGCGTAGCGGCGCGAGAGACCGACCGAAATCACCCGGCGGCCTCCACGTCGGCCAGGAACGCATCGACCAGCTTCTTGTGCTTCTCCGCGGTGAGCTCTTCCTGGACCACCTTGCCCGCGATGCCCATGGCGAGGGCCACGACCTCGTTGCGAAGCGTCACCTGCGCCTTGTCGCGCTCCATGGCGATATCCTCGCGGGCGCGCGTCAGGATCTCCTGCGCTTCCTTGCGCGCCAGATCGCGCAGCTCCGTGCCGACCCGCTGCCCTTCGGCGACGGCCGCCTGGATGCGCTCGCGGCTCTCCGCTTCGATCTTCTTCAGATGCGCTTCGTATTCCTGCTTCAACCCCGCGACCGCCGCCTTTTCCTGCTCGATCCGGTCGTACTCCGCTTGGATGCGATCACGGCGTTCCTTCATCGGCGGATAGATGATCGCCATGAAGGCGCCGCGCACCAGGAAGAAGAAGACCGCGAACGAAATCGCGTGGGCGAGGAGCTGATTCCAGTGAACGAATTGATCCATGTCGTGCCTCGGGCACGGCGCGCGTCCGACCGCGGGGGCCGGCCGCTATCGCCGCCGCCTTACTGAATCTTTCCCTGAAGGAAGAACATGGTGACGAACGCGTAGATCGTGAGGGCCTCGATGAACCCGAAGCCGATGATCATGGCCACCTGGATTTTCGGGAGCGCCTCGGGCTGGCGGCCCATGGCTTCCATCGCGCCGCGGCCCATGAAGCCGAGGCCGATTCCCGAACCGATGGCGGCGAGGCCGATGCCGATCGGGAGCGCGAGACCGAGTGTAGCGGCGAAATTCATTGTGCATCCTCCTTGAACTTGTTTCGTGGGGTTTGGGTCAACGTCGTTGGTTCAATGGGCATGACCGCTCTCCTCGTGTCCGTGCGCCTCGTGCGGCAGCATCATGTAGAGGTAGACGGTCGTCAGAAGCGCGAAGATCAACGCCTGAACGATGGCGGTCAGGGTCTGAAGCAACATGAACAGCGCCGTGATCCCCGCCATCGGCGGCACGGCCAGCGCGACGAGGCTCGCCTTCAAGCAAAGCGCCGCCACGCCGACGAAGACGACGATCAACGTGTCCTCGCCGAAGATGTTGCCGAAGAGTCGGCAGGAGAGGCTGACCGGCTTCACCAGTTCCCCCAGGATGTGAACGGGGATCATGACCGGGAGCATGGCGAAGCCGACGATGTCGCGGGGCGAACCGGCGAGATGGTCGAGGTAGCCGAGCGGCCCCAGGTTGATCACGCCGGAGATCTGCACGTAGAGGAACGTCACCAAGGCGAGCGCGAGCGTCACGTCGAGGGTCGAGGTGGACGACTTCAGGCCCGGGATGATGCCGATCAGGTTCATCATCAGGATGTAGAAGAAGATCGCCATGATGAATGGAAAATACTTGTGCAGGTGCCTGCCGAGCATGCCGCCGCAGACGTCCTCCATGCTCTCGATGATCCATTCGATCGCGTTCTGAAGTTGGCCGGGGACCGGCGAGGGCTTGCGCATGCCGATCCACGTCAGCCCCAGGAACAGAAAGCCCGCGAGCCAGGCGAAGACGAGATACTCGTTGTCGTGCATCCAGCGGACGACCGGCGCGTCGGGGAAGTAGTCGTTCGCGATCGTGACCCAGTTGGGAAGGTGCTCGCCGCCACCCTCGTGCTCGCCGCCGTCGTGTGCTCCCTCGGCATGCGTCGCGTCCGTGTGGGCGGCCTCGGCCTGCTCGCGTTCGGCGGCCGCCGGCTCCTCCGTGAGGGGGGCGCCGACTTCGGTGGCCGTCGCGGCATCCCCGGCGCCGTGGTCCTGCGCGAACGCGCGGACGGCGACGGGAAGCGCGAGGAGTCCCGCGATGAGAATGGTCGCGGCGAGCTTGGCCGAGCTCCGGGCGGGAGCTGCCGTTGTCGTTGCCCGCCGCGATGAATGCGCGTCACCGGCCGAGAAGGCCAGCATGATCGATTTGAGTACGAGAGCCAGGAGCGGCATCGAAAGCCCAGCGACGAGGGGCAGGAATTCCGCGCCGCGCCACTGCAGTACCGCGAACGCGCCCCCGTAGACGATCACGAACTTCGCGGTCCCCACGAGGAACCCCTTCGCGCGCATCCAATCGCCCGTCGTCCGCGTCGGTGCGACCACGGCTCCTGTGAAGAGTTTCACAAGCCTGGTGAGAAAGAAGAAATTCGCGGCTGCCAAGATCTGCCCCGCGGCGAGCGAGAGCGCTGCGTTCGGATGGCGCGGCAACAGAACCGCGACGAGCGCCGCGGCCATGAACCACGAAACGCGCAGCGCTCGGGAAAGTAGCGTGGGATTGGATGCGGCGAACCGGCGCAGAACTCTAGTCCTCCCGTTGAGCCATTCTCACGATCTTGACCGTTTCGCGCACTCCGGCGACGAAACCGAGTCCCAGCAGCGTCAGCTGCAGCCAGGGCTCTGTCCGGAACTTCTTATCGAGATAGTTCCCGAGGAAGTACCCGACGATTGGCGCCAGAGCGAGGATGAACGGGATCGAGGACAAGAGTCCGATTTGCCGCCAATCCGTGACCTTGTTGGGTCGCTTCTCGGTCACTTCACGGCCTCCGCGCTGGGCGGCTGGAGCGCGTCCCCCACGAACGCGTTCCGAATTGGACAACCGGAATCGAGGCCACGACCTCGAGCCAGGAAAAATACGTCAGACGCGTGACTTCGGTCAACGGCAAAGAGGCTGTGGGGCGGATCACCCAGCCCGACACTTGATGCGCTCAACATAATAGAGGGGTCCCGCGGAAACCCGCCCGGGCGCTCAACGGCGCCGCGCGGACGAGCCGCAATGGACCCCTAAGTAGATGGCGGGACGCCTCTTCGCCTCCTCGGCTTCACCACACCACGGCCCCGACTCCGCAGTGCTCTCCCCCAAACAGAGGACGCCCCGCCAAACCTATCGAATCAAGTAACTTACAAACAACGCCATCCTGTTCCCTTGGAATCGCATCAACCGTGCCCATGTAGGGCTCCTGGGCTCAATCGGATTAATGTATTGCAAAATATTACGTTATGGATCTTCCACGCCCGCCCGATGGGCGGATACGGGGGGAAGCCGTATCCCGGCGGCGACGCTCCAAGGCGCCATGGACGATCGATCGTCCGTAAATGCTTGTAATGAATACACTAAGCGACCGTCCACCTCCGGACTCGCCGGCGTCCACGCCGGCTGCGCCTGCCGGATCTCTCGGTCGGGCATCACGGGAATGGCCCGCACCGCGCCCTTCCCAGTGGGGCCCCGATTCGGCCTGTGTTCCCGGCACAGAACGGTGGCCCGCATGCCGATCTCTGCTGGGGAACCCTACTCGCGCGCGTCTCATACGGATCCGCGCGCGGATATCCCTTTGGCTCGGGAACGGTGCTATGACGCGGGGCAATTTCGGAAACCACTGGATGGCCGAGGAGCGTGAGAAGCGGCTTGTGCTCGCGGCGCAGCAGGGAGACCGACAGGCGTTTCTATCGCTGGTAAAGCACTACCAGCGTCAGGTCTATGGCCTCGCCTACGCGCTGACGCGGGACCACGACCACGCCGCGGATCTTGCCCACGACGCGTTTCGTCGCGCTTGGGCGGGCATCAAGGGCATCCCGGAGGGAAAGCGGTTCTTCCCCTGGCTCCTACGCACCACGCGCAACCTCTCGCTCACCCACGCGCGGCGCCGCGCGGGCGAGCCGACATCCATGACCGCGCTGGGGCGAATTCCGGTCGCCCCCGAGAGCGAGGACGCCGACGCCTACCGGCTGATGCTCGAAACGCTCCGAGAGCTTCGTCCCGACGAGCAAATGGCCCTGGCCCTGCGCGTCGTGGAGCGGCTGCCGTACGAGGAGATCGCACGACTGCTCGACCACTCCGCGGGGATCACGCTGGCGCGTCTGTCGTCGGCGCGCGGCGTCCTGCTCGCGCGGGCGGGCCAAGGTGGTGGGGGGAGCGTGTGATTCACTTGACGCTCCATCAGCTTTCCGCGCACCTCGACGGCGAGCTCGCCGAGGCATCCACGGAACTCGTGCGCCGTCACTTGTCGCAGTGTTCCGAATGCACGGAGCGCTTCGCGCTCATCGAGGCGCAGGAGGAGATCCTGGAATGCCTCCTGAACCACGACCCCGGCGAAGCGTTCTTCGACTACTTCGTGGACAACTTCGACTTCAGCAGCCGGAAAAGCGCGCCGCGACGGTGGCCGCGACCGGCCGCGACCCCGATCGACGCTCGCGATCCGGAGGGCGAAGGCGTCTCCCCCACGGAATCCGCGGAGTCCCCCTTCGCCGCCTCCGCCACGCCGATCGAACACGACCCGGCGCGCTTGATTCCGAATCAGGCAACGCCCGTCGGCGAGCCGTCGCCGCCACCGCCGTCCATGTCGGAATCGGAGCCCGTTTCCGTCGAGCACCGAAACCCGGCTCCGATCCAAGCGCCCATCGCCGTTCAGGTCCCGGCCCCGCGCCCGGTGAGCGTCGCCGCACCCGTGCCCGTCGCGCCGCGGGTTGCCGAGTCGGGTCGGCCCGCCTCGCCGACCCTCTACGGCCGCCGCGCGGAGGATCGGAAGCCGCCGGCCCGATGGCCGATGGCCGCCGGATGGATCGTCGCGGGAATCGTCGGCGTCATCGCGTTGAGCGTCGCCTTCGTGGGCACGCGGCAGCGAGTAGCGCCGCTCCCCATTCCGACGGTCGCCACGCCACCGCCGCCCGAGGTCGTGTCGGACGCGCCGGCGGAGCAGGTGGCCACGGTGTCGCAACCCGAGGAAGCAATCGCGACGGCCCCTGCGGATACGCTTGTCCCGCCCGTGGAGGTCGCCGCCGTCGTGGATGCCGCAGCCGATCCCGAGCCGGCAGCTCCGTCCGCTCCCACGGTGGAGACGCGCCCAAAGGTGGAGCCGTCCAAGAGCGTCGAGCCGCCCCCCGCGCGGGAACCGGCACGGCGGGCGCCGATCGAGCCCCCGCCGGCGCCGCGGCCGCCCCGGCACATGGTGCCGGTGAGAACGATCATCACGAAGACGACGACCGCCCCCGAACCATCCGCTCCGACACCCACACCGTCGGCGCCCTCTTCGTCGGAGCGAGACCGGCTCCCGTCCCCTTCCGCGGCTACGGTCGCGCGGGAGATGGCCCACGCCAAGGACCTGAGCCTGGTCGCCGCCCGCACGATGACGGCGCCGGCGTTCGAGTCGGCCGCGGAGGCCTGGGAAACGCTCCTGCCCCGGTTGTCGGAATCCCCTGAGAGCGAAGCGATCGCCCGCCGGGAGATCGCGCAGGCGCGATTCCAGGCATGGGCTGTCGAGGGGACCCCTGGCCGCAGGGAACTCGCCATCACCGCGGCACGCGCCTACCTCCTCTATGCCCCGCCGGGCCCCGACCGCGACCAAGGTTGGACCTGGCTGGGCCGCCTCAAGCGGTAGGGACCACTTCGGTTCGGGCGGACGGACCGTAGGCCGACGCCGCGGAGGCACCCCCTCAAGACCTCAAGAACGCGGTCCTTAGAGCCGATGGATCGTTTCGAGGCACATCCGCATGCAGTCAACTGCAATCACCTGAGAAGCGAGCGACATGGGCGTCATGGACGAAGGAATCCTTCGGGAGTTCCTTGCCGAGAGCCTGGAAGGGCTGGGGCAAGTGGAGCGCGATTTGGTTGCGCTCGAACGCGATCCCGGCGACGTCGCCAAGATCGGCGGCGTCTTTCGCGTGTTCCACACGATCAAGGGAACGTGCGGATTCTTCGGCTTCACGAAACTCGCCGCGGTAACGCACGCCGGCGAGAGCCTCCTGAGCCGGCTTCGTGGCGGCGAGCGGGCGCTCTCGCCGGAGATCGTGAACGCCCTCCTCGCTTTGGTCGACACGGTCCGAGCCATTCTCGGCAGGATCGAATCGTCGAAGGAAGAAGGAGAGGGCAATTTCGCCCGCCTCATCCAAAGGCTCAACCGCCTGGAGGAGGAAGGCGCCACCGAAGCACCACCGGCCGCTACGGAACCGCCGCCCGCGCCGACGGCTGCGGGCGCCGCGACGGAGCCGCCCGCTCCCGAAGCGGACACGGCGGTCATCCCGCGTGACGGCGGGCTCTTCGGACCCCTCATCGCGAGCGGAAGACTCGACCCCGAAGCGGTCGCGATCGCCGCGCAGCAGCAGCGGCTGGGCGACCCCCGGCGTCTGGGCGAGATCTTGGTGGACCATGGCGCGCTGCAACCCCAGGACATCCTGGACGCGCTCCTCGTGCGGAGCGAAATGGCGGCCAGCACCCTCGCGGAGTCGAGCATCCGGGTCGACGTTCACCTCCTGGATCTCCTGATGAACCTTGTGGGCGAACTGGTTCTCGCCCGCAACCAGCTGCTTCAAAACGTCGCCTCGCAGGATCACGCGGATCTACCCGGAACGGTGCAGCGGTTGAATCACATCACGACCGAGCTGCAGGAGCGGATCATGAAGACCCGCATGCAGCCGATCGGCAACGTATGCAACAAGCTCCCGCGCTTGGTGCGCGACATCGCGTCCGCCTGCGGGAAGCAGGTCCGGCTGGAGCTGGAGGGGGTCGATACCGAACTGGACCGCACGATCATCGAGGCGATTCGCGATCCGTTGACGCACCTCATCCGCAACGCCATCGACCACGGCATCGAGACGACGGAAGCGCGCGTCGCGAACGGCAAATCGCCCGAAGGTCTGCTCGTGGTTCGCGCCTTCCACGAAGGCGGGAAGGTGCACCTCGAGGTCGAGGACGACGGCGCGGGGCTGTCCCTCGAGTCCATTCGCGAACGGGCGCTCCGCCAGAACCTCATTCCGGCGGACCGCGCGGCGCGCATGACGGAGCGCGACTGGTACAACGTGATCTTCCTGCCCGGGTTCACGACCGCCGCGCGCGTGACGAACGTCTCCGGGCGCGGCGTGGGCATGGACGTGGTGAAGACGAACGTCGAGCGGATCGGCGGCGCGATCGACGTCGACTCGAGGCCCGGACACGGCACCACGATGCGGATTCGGATTCCCCTCACGCTCGCCATCGTGCCCGCGCTCGTTATCTCGGTGGACGGCGAGCGCTACGCCATTCCGCAGGTGAACCTGATCGAGTTGGTCCGCGTGGAGCGCGCCGAGGCGTCCACGCGCCTTGTGACCGCGTACGACGTGCCGGTGCTTCGCTACCGCGAGCGGCTCCTTCCCCTGCTCGACCTCCGAGCCATTCTCGGCACCGCGCCGACGCCCGCGCGCGCGGATGGCCCGGAGGGTGACGCGATCTCGATCGTCGTGCTCCACGCCGACGGTCTCACGGTCGGCCTCGTCGTGGACACCATCGAAGCGTCGCAGGAGATCGTGGTGAAGCCACTGGGCGAGCCGCTTCGCCAAATTCCCGTGTTCGCGGGCGCGACCATCCTCGGCGACGGCGCGGTCGCGCTCATCCTCGACGTCCCCGGGCTGGCCCGCCACGCCAGGATCTCCCGCTCGGACGGCGAGATCGAGGAGAGCGCGCCGGCGGAGAACGTGGACCGCGGCGCCATGGATCGCCAGACCCTGGTGGTGTGCACGGTCGGCCCGCGCTGGACCGTCGCGATCCCGCAGACGCAGATCGCGCGGCTGGAGGAATTCCGCCGGGCGGACGTGGAGCGGTCGGGCGATCGCGCCATCATCCAGTACCGGGGCGGTCTTCTCCCGCTCGTGTCCCTTGGCGCGCTGCTCGATCTGGGCGGAACGCACGCGGCGACCGACATCGAGTGGATCGGCGACGCCGACCCCCTCCGCGTGGTGGTTCACGAGCGCGAGGGACGCGCCGTCGGTCTGATCGTGGAGGCCGTCGTGGAGATCGTCGAAGAGCGCGTGGCGCCGGGAGGCGGCGACGCATCCACCGGGTTCGCCGGCGCGGTGGTGGTGCGCGGATCGGTCACGGAATTGATCGACCTCGAAGGGTTGCTGCGGCAGGCGGACGTTCATCGCCACAGCGCGCTGGCGGCGTCGGCGGAAGGGGGCGCCCGATGAGCGAGGAACGCGTGCTGTGCACGTTCCGCGTCGCCGAGCATCTCCTCGGGCTCGACATTTCCGTCATCCAGGAGGTGTTGCGCCAGCAGGAGATCACGAGGCTTCCGCTCGCGGCGCCCGCGGTGCGCGGCGTCATCAATCTGCGCGGGCGGATCGTGCCCGCCCTCGATCTCCGACGCTGCCTCGATCTCCCCGTCGCCGAGGGGGGGCGTCACGACGCGAACATCGTGGCGCGCGAACGGGAGGATGCGCCCGTGAGCCTGCTCGTGGACGAAATCGGGGACGTCGTCACGGTGCCCCTGGAGTTGTGCGAAGGAGCTCCGGAAACCATGCGCGCCGCGGCGCGCGAGTTGATCCGCGGGGTGTTTCCCGTTCACGACCGGCTGCTTCTCGAACTGGACCTGGGAAAGGTCCTGCGGGTGGCCTACGCCTAGACACCGGGAGGCCCGGCACGGCCGGCCGTCACGGAAGGAGCGAACTGTCATGGTTCTCACGATTCGTCGCCAACTGGTCGGGAGCGCGCTCTTGGCGCTTCTGGGGTTCGTCATCTTCGGCGTCGTGGCCTGGTTCACGCTGAACGAACTCAAGGTCAACGGCCCGCGTTACCACCGCATCGTCCAGGGCAAGGACCTGGTGGCCGACACCGTGCCGCAATCGGCCACCTTGATCGAGTCCTACCTGGGCGTCCACCAGATGCTCGGCGAGACCGACCGGCGACGGCTGGACGACCTGATCCGCGAAAGCCAGCAGCTCCGCGTGCAATTCGAGGAGCGTCACCAGCACTGGGAGCAAACGCTTCCCCCGGGCCCCCTGCGCCAGGCGCTCCACGAGCGCGCCTATCCCCCCGCGGCGGAGTTCCTGCGGGTGCGCGACGACGCGTTCATTCCCGCGGTGCGCGGAGGCGACGAGGAAACGGCGCGGCAGATCGCGGAAGGCGTTCTCAAACCGCTGTACGAGCAGCACATGAAGGCCGTCATGGAAGTCGTGCAGCTGGCGACCACGCAGACGGAGCACGAGGAGGCCGAGGCGCTGGCGATCGCCCAGCAGCGGTCCACCCTGGTCCCGCTGGTCGGCCTGCTCCTGGCGGCGATCACGCTCGCCATCGGGCTGATCCTCTCTCGTCGGATCGTGCGCGCCATCGAGCAGATGCGCCGGGTCGCGGAGCGGACCGCCCGCGGGGACCTCACGTCCCGCGTCCAGTACACGGCGAAGGACGAGCTCGGAGACCTGGCCGCGTCGACGAACGAAATGGTCGAGTCGCTGCGCGAGGTGCTGTCGCACATCGGCGAGCGCTCGGTGACGCTGGCCACCGCCTCGGAGGAACTCTCCACCGTCTCCACGCAAATGATCGGAAGCGCCGAGGAAACGTCGCGCCAGGCGAGCACGGCCTCGGCCGGATCGGAGCAGGTGAGCCGCAGCGTGGAGAGCGTCTCGGCGTCCGTGGAGGAGATGATCGCGAGCATTCAGGAGATCTCCAAGAACACCAGCGAGGCGGCGCGCGTCGCCACGGTGGCTTCGGGAGAGGCGGACGTCACGAACGCCGCCGTGAACAAGCTCGGCACCAGCAGCGCGGAGATCGGCAAGGTGGTGCAGGTCATCAACACCATCGCCCAGCAGACCAACCTCCTGGCGCTGAATGCGACGATCGAGGCCGCCCGCGCGGGCGAGGCCGGAAAGGGATTCGCGGTGGTCGCCAACGAGGTGAAGGAACTCGCCAACGAGACCGCGACCGCGACGAAGGACATCGGCCGGAAGATCGAGGCCATTCAGGCGGACACGACGGACGCGATTCAGGCCATCGGGAAGATCAGCGAGACGATTCAGCAGATCACGGATATCTCCAACTCCATCGCGACCGCGCTGGAACAACAGCTTTCCACGTCGGGTGAGATCGGCCGGAACCTCGCCGAGGCGGCCCGCGGGAGCGCCGAGATCAGCGGCGGCATCGTGGCGGTCGCCGAGATCGCCCGGGATACCGCCGGCAGCAGCGAAAGCACGCAGAAGGCGGCGGAGGAACTGGCGCGGTTGGCAGCGGAGCTCCGCGGACTCACGCAGCGGTTTCACTACGCCGAACAGGGCGTCGACGCGCCGGTCCCCGAGGGGCCGTTCGCGGCGACCACGCCGGGCACGGTGGTGGCCTGGGATGCCGGCCGGGCGGCGGCGCAGCGACCTACGAACGAGCGGGACGAGAGACGTCGCGCCGAGGACCGGGACACGCTGGCGGATGCCGGTTGATCTGACGTCCCGACGAAGCGCGCCGGCGCCGGCCGCCGGAGCACGCGGAAGAGGAGGAGCATGATGAAGGCCATGGTGGTAGACGACTCGAGCGCGATGCGCGCGATTCTCACGAAGCAGCTCCGGGAACTGGGCTTCGACGTCGTGCAGGCGTCGAACGGACAGGAGGCGCTTCGCCTGCTTCACGAAGATGGCGTCGTGGATCTCGTCCTCCTCGATTGGAACATGCCGGGGATGGACGGGGCCGAAGTGCTGTCGCTGTTTCGCTCCGAGCCCGCCTACCGCGAGATGCGGGTGATGATGGTGACGACGGAGAGCGAGATGTCGCAGGTGACGGTGGCGTTGGAGGCGGGGGCGAACGAATACCTCATGAAGCCGTTCGACCGCGAGTCCCTCGTCGAGAAGCTCATCCTGCTCGGGATGGATCCGAGCGGCCACACCGTTTAGCGAGGGGCGCATGGGCCGGATTCGAATTTTGGTCGTGGACGACGTCGCGATCGTTCGGCGTTTGGTCGTGAACGCGTTGGCGGTGGACGCGGACATTCAGGTCGTCGGGACCGCGGCGAACGGCCGCGAGGCGCTGGCGAAGATTCCCCAGGTCCGCCCCGACTTGATCATTCTGGACTACGAGATGCCGGAGATGGACGGCCTCGAGACGCTGAAGGAAGTGCGGCGACTGCACCCCGGCATTCGCGTCATCTTCTTCTCCTCGTACACGCGCCAGGGGGCGAAGGTCTCGCTGGAGGCGCTCTGGCAGGGAGCCGATGACTACGCCGCGAAGGTCACCGCCGACAATCTCGCGGCGGCGACGCTTTGCGTTCAAAACGACCTGTTGCCGAAGATCCGAGCCCTCTGCGCACGCATCACGCGCGACGCGCCGGGCCTTCCTGCGGCGCCCGCGCCGGTGGTGGAAGCCGGCGGCGCGCCCTCCCACGCTCCCGCCGAAATCGTGGCGATCGGCGCCTCCACGGGCGGACCGCGCGCGCTCTCGGCGGTGATCGAGTCGTTGCCGAACGATTTCGCCCTGCCCATTCTCGTCGTGCAGCACATGCCGCCGTTGTTCACGCGGTCGTTGGCCGAGCGGCTGGCTTCCCGTTCGACGTTTCGCTGCATCGAGGCGGTCGACGGGTGCGTGGTCGAACGGGGCACGATCCTGATCGCACCGGGCGACTGGCACCTGGTGGCGGTCCGGGAGGGAGACGTGGTCCGCGCGCACCTGACGGCGGATCCCCCCGAGAATTCGTGCCGGCCGGCTGTCGATCCGCTCTTCCGCTCGGTGGCCGAGGCCTACGGCGCCGGGGCGATGGGCATCCTCCTGACCGGCATGGGTCAGGACGGGCTGGCGGGGGCGCGTCGCATCCGCGAGCGGGGCGGCTCCGTGCTGGCGCAGGACGAGGCGAGCAGCGTGGTCTGGGGGATGCCGGGCGCCGTCGCGCGCGCCGGGCTCGCGAACAAGATCGTGCCGCTTCCGGAAATGGCGAGCGAGATTCTCAAACTCTCGAAGGCGGCGGGGCGCAATCGCGCCGCGGTTTCGTGACCGACCAAAGCACGGGACCCCGCGCCGGCGCCGTCGTGCCGCGACCAGACGCGCCCGGAGTCGATCCGGCCGGCTATGCCTACCTGCAGCGGCTGATGCTGGAGGAGACCGGGACCATTCTCGAGCCGGGCAAGGAGTACCTCGTCGAAGCGCGGCTCCATGCGTTGGCGCAGCGGGAGGGCTGTGCCTCGGCATCGGCCCTTCTCGAAGCGCTCCAGACGGAGGAGATTCCGGGACGCCTCCATCGATGGGTGATCGAGGCGATGCTGAACGGTGAGACCTCGTTCTTCCGGGATCACTATCCGTTCGAGGCCTTGCGAACATCCATCCTTCCGGAATTGATGGGACGACGCGCCGCGGTCAAGACGCTCCACGTCTGGAGCGCGGCGACGGCCAGCGGCCAGGAGGCGTACAGCCTGGCGATGTTGATCCTCGAGTCCGCGCCCGCCTTCCAGGATTGGCGGATCCGGATCCTCGCCACCGACGTCTCGGAATCGATGCTCGAACGCGCCCGGGCGGGCGTGTACCGGCAAATCGAAGTGAATCGGGGGCTTCCCGCCCCCTGCCTCGTGAAGTATTTCGAGCGGTCCGGCCAGGACTGGAAGGTGAAGGAGCACGTGCGCTCGATGGTCGAATTCGACCACGTCAACCTGGCGCGACCCTGGCCGGCGCTTCCCCAGCTGGACGTGATTTTTCTTCGGAACGTGCTCCTGTACTTCAGTTCACAAGCCCGCAGGACGATCTTAGAGGGTGTCACGCGACATCTCCGCCCCGACGGGTACCTGTTCCTGGGGGGCGGAGAAACGGTTCTCGCTCTCGACCGTACGTACGAATCCATCCGGGTCGGCAAGGCGGTCTGCTTTCGCCGCAAGGCGGCGGTTTGAGCCGGAATCGCAGGACCGACGAGGGAAACCCATGAGCACGGCGACCATCGATCTTCAGGAATGGCTGACCTGCCTCACCGATGTGGCGAACGATTTGGCCACGAACCATCTCCGGTTCGAGAGCAGCACGGAACAGGCCGACGCCACGATCGGGGCCGGCGTTCATCCGGCCGTCTACGTCGCCATTCTCGGCTCGCGAAACAGCATGCACCTGGGTCTCTCCGCCACCACGGCGGGATGTCATGCGCTGGCGCGCGCCTTTCTCGGCCTGCGCGGACGCGAGGATCTCACGGAGCGGGAAGTCATCGACGGGATGAGCGAGATCCTGAACATCCTGGCGGGCAAGGTGAAGTCCCGCATGTCGACGCGCGATGGATCCCTGAAGCTGGGGCTTCCGATGTTCGTGGCCGGCACCGTCGGGCACGGCGAGGGCGTCGAGAGGGCGGATCACGAGGTGTTCCTGGGACCGGTCCCGTGCCGGCTCCACGTCTTCCGGCAGAGCCGATCGGTGTAAGGGGGCCTACGGTCATGAATCGTCGATCACCAATGTTCACGCGACGCGCGATCCTCTTGATCCCCTTCCTCGCGGCGTTGGTGTTCGCGGTCCCCGCAGCCGACCGGGCGGACGCAAGCCGGGGGCGGAGCAACCTGGTCCTCGCGGGCGGCGTTCCCGGGGAAACCTTCGGATGCTCCGTGGCCTCCGCGGGCGACGTCAACGGCGACGGGTATGTGGACGTCATCGTAGGCGCCTACCAGAGCGGAACCGCCGGGAGCCCAACCGGTCGCGCCTACATCTATTACGGCGGTCCCGGCGCCGACGAGCGGGCGGACGTGATCCTGACGGGAGAAGCCGCCGGGGACGCGTTCGGCGTCAGCGTGGCCGGCGCGGGCGACGTGAACCGGGACGGCTATGCCGACGTCATCGTCGGCGCCTATGAGAACGACGGTCGCGGCGCGAACGCCGGCCGCGCGTACATCTATTTCGGCGGACCGAAGATGGATGCCAGCGCCGACGTCGTCCTGAACGGCGAAGCGGCGGGCGACGCATTCGGGTATTCCGTGGCGGGCGCGGGCGACGTGAACCGTGACGGCTATGCCGACGTTCTGGTGGGAGCGTACGAGAACAGCGCCGCCGGCCCCGGCGCCGGGCGCGCGTATCTGTACCACGGCGGGCCGAAGCCCGACGCGGTGGCCGACGTGATCCTCACCGGTGAAGCCGCGGGAGACCGTTTCGGCATCTCGGTGGCGGGCGCGGGCGACGTGAACGGCGATGGATTCGCCGATGTCGTCGTCGGCGCCTACCAGAACGACGCCGGGGGCCGGGATGCCGGGCGCGCCTACGTGTACTACGGCGCCCCGCGCCTGGGCATGCGACCGAACGCCGTCTTGACGGGATCCGCGGAGGGCGACGCCTTCGGCTTCGCCGTCGCGGGCGCCGGAGACGTCAACAAGGATGGGTTCGCGGACGTGATCGTCGGCGCCTACCACAACGACGCCGGCGGAAAGGACGCCGGAAGGGCGTTCGTCTACTTCGGGGGCGCGAACTTCTCGACGAAGGCTGACGCCGTTCTGACCGGCGAGGGCGCGGGCGATGCCTTCGGATACGCCGTCGGCGCCGCCGGCGACGTGAACGCCGACGGCTACGCCGACCTCTTGGTCGGCGCGTATGGAAACGACGCGGGCGGGTCCGCCGCGGGCCGGGCCTACGTGTTCTACGGGGGCACGACGCCCCACCTGACCTCCGACTTCAGCCTCACCGGTGGATCGACCCTCGACAACCTCGGCTTCGCGGTCGCGGGATCCGCCGACCTGAACGGCGACGGCTACGCGGATATCGTCGTCGGGGCGCCCTACAGCGACTCGGGGCGCGCGCACGTCATCACGACGGTGGGCGCGAACTCCCGCCCCGTCGCCTCGCGCTAGCAGCGATCTCCCGCTCCACCACGCACGACGAATCGCTTCGTAGGTGCCGATTCCGGATGATGCGCGGATTCGTTCCGCGCGGGGCCGGGCCTAGGACGTGTGCCCGGCTTCCTCGGGGTCAGCCGCTGTGCGCGGGGGCGCCCAGGGCGCCGTGTTCTTCACGACGGGGATGGTGCCTTTGTTGAGGGCTTCCACGAACACGGAGACGACTTCCGGCGCGAACTGGGTTCCCGCCTTCTCGGTCATCTGCGCCACCGCCTGTTCCATGGTGAGCCCGGCGCGATAGGGGCGATCCGTGGTCATGGCGTCGAATGCATCCGCGACGTTCACGATCTTCGCCGCGAGCGTCATCTCCTCGCCCGTCAACCCATCGGGGTATCCCTTTCCGTCCACCCGCTCATGGTGGTGACGGATCATGTCGATGCAGCGCTCCAGGAAGCGGACGCCGCGGACCATCTCGGCGCCGCGGACGGGATGCATCTTGACCATCCTCCACTCCTCGTCGGTCAGCGCACCCGGCTTGTGGAGGACCTTGTCCTCGGTGTGTACCTTTCCGATGTCATGCAGGAAGGCGCCGAATTGGATCCGCTGCACCTCCTCGGGGTCGAACTCCAGCGCCCGCGCGATGCCCACCGAATAGGCCGCGACGCGCTCGGTATGGCCGTGCGTGTACGGATCCTTCTCTTCGATCCGGGAGACGAGCAGCCGGACGGTGGAGACGTAGGCCTCCTGGAGATCCTTGAATAGCCGCGCGTTCTCGATGGCGATGCCGGCCGATTCCGAGAGCGCACGAAGCATTTCCAGGTCCGCCGCCTGGAACTCCTGGCCGCTGACCTTCTCCCCGATCGCCAGGACGGCGACCAGCCGGTTCTTCATGATGACCGGCGAGACCAGCGTCAATCCCGCCGCGTAGAGCTGCCCCACCTCGCGCTCGAACCCGCGGTGGTGCTCCACGGAGGCGAGTCGCACCGGGCGCGGGTCCTCGCTCCCGGGTGCGTGGAGGGAACGAATGAATTCTCCGTTGTAGTCGAGCACGATCGAGCGCGCCTGCTCCTCCTTCATGCCCTTGAAATTGGAGGCGTCCAGGCGCGTCGGGCTCTCCCGGTCGTCGGTGAGGAAAAGACAGGCGGCGTTGACGCGCAGCTGGCCCATCACGCTGAGGATCAGCGTTCCCAAGAGGCCTTCGAGATCAAGCGACGCGTTGAGCTGGTGCGTCAAGCCCATCAGCGTCTCGAGGCTGTAGACCTGGAACCGAAGCTCCTTGTTCCGGACCAGCAGATCCTCGCGGTTTCGCTGCACCTCGGATTCCAGCTCCTGGTTCTTTCCCGCCAGGGCGTCGTGCCGCTCCAGCCGCTCGAAGATGCGACGGACCTTGATGAGCAGTTCCTTGGGAGAGAACGGCTTCGTCAGGTAGTCGTCCGCGCCGTGCATCAGCCCCTGCAGCCGCGAGTCGACCTCCGCGCTGGCGGACACCATCACGATCGGGATATGCGCGGTGTCGCGCGTACTCTTCATCGCGGCGCACACTTCGAATCCCGTC
Source organism: Candidatus Eiseniibacteriota bacterium (assembly GCA_003235575.1). Classification (GTDB taxonomy): domain Bacteria; phylum Eisenbacteria; class RBG-16-71-46; order SZUA-252; family SZUA-252; genus SZUA-252. The sequence continues at coordinate 50,032 of QJVW01000115.1, forward strand.
TTCTTCGGCAGACGCAGGTCCAGGATCACGAGATGCGGCGGGGTGCGGCGCACGATCTCCAGCGCATCCTCCCCCGACATCGCGGTCAGGACGCGGTATCCGTTCTGGGTCAGCGAGATCTGAAGCAGCTCGACAACGCGGCGATCGTCGTCCACGACGAGGATGGTCCGCTTTCCTTTCGCAGGACCGGCTTCGGTGGCCGGCCGGAGGCTTTCGGTGCTCACGAGTTGGTCTCCATGGAAACGGACGTATGGTTTCCGGTCGCGTCGCGCGCGCCGGCGTGCTGGTCGGAATCGCGGGTCTCGGCGGCGTGACCGCCGTCCGGAATGGTCGCGCCGGCGCCCAGGGGGTCGAGCACGGCCCGATCCACGGCATGACCGGAGGCGCGCTCGGCGGCGGCGGCCGACGCCTGTTCGGCCCGGAGGCGGGAACGGCGCTCGGTCTTCTCCAGCACGCCCAGGAACACCTCCACCATCGAGGGATCGAACGGGGCGCCCCAGTTTTCCGAGATGACCTGTCGCGCCTTGTCGCGCGGCAGGGCCCGCCGATAGGGCCGTTCGCTGGTCATCGCGACGTACGCGTCGACCAGGGAGACGATGCGGGCGCCGAGGGGAATGTCCTGCCCCTTCAGGCCCGACGGATAGCCCTCGCCGCCCCAGCGCTCATGGTGATTGCGCACGACCTCCACGACCTCGGGCGAGAAGTCCATCTCCTCGAGGATCTGCGCACCACGCGCCGGATGTTGCTTGATCAGCGACCACTCCTCCGCGGAGAGATGCGCCGGATTCTTGAGGATGAGATGACTGACCGCCAGCATGCCGATGTCGCGGAGTGCCGCCCCGTAGATCAACGCCTTCACGTCGGCGCGGGGCACTTGGAGGAGCCGCGCCATGGCGGTGACCAGGCGCACCACGCGCTCGGTGGATCCCTTCGCATACACGTCGCGGCTTTCGATGAGGGACATCATGCCCCGCACCACGCCCAGATTTCGATCTTCCATCTGGCGATGGAACCGGGCATTGGCGATCGCGACGGCGGCCTGGTGCGCCAGAATCGTGAGCAGGTCCCGCTCGTCCTCCTGGAAACCGCGGTCTCCGCCGCGCGCGCCCAGGAAGAGCATGCCGATCAGTTCGCGACGCACCCACAAGGCGACGCCCCATTCGAGTCCGGAGGCGCGGAGCGTGCGCGCGGCGCCCGCGGCGTCGGGGAGCGCCTCGGCTCCGACCATCGGCTCCGCGGCCGCCGTGGGCGCCAGCGCCAGGGCGTCCTCGAGGGTCGTGAACGTGTCGGCCTCCGCCATGGCCGCGATCGAAGCCGCCGACAGTTTCGTGTCGCGGAATTGGTCCCGCGCGAATCCACGAACCTGGCGGGGGATGAGAACGCCCTCGCGGTCCGGGTCGTCGAGAAAGAGCGCCAGGCGCTCGACGCCGAATTGGCCCATGACCGAGAGCCCGAAGAGGTTGAGCACCTCATCCAGATCGTGGGCGAGGTTCAGCGCCTGCGTGATCTCGAAGAGATTTCTGAACTCGACGATCTTCAGGCGCAGCTTGGTTTGCAGCGCGGCGTGCTCCGCCACGCTCGGCCCGCCGGGCGGAACCGACGCTTCCTCCGTGGGGGAGTTCGAGGCGTAGATCTGCGCGCCCGATTCGAGGAGCGCCTCGCGGACGCCGCCGCGAATCCCCCGGACGATGATCCGCCGGGCCGCGCCTTCGTAGGCGCGCGCTTGCCGCTGGATCACGGACACGGCGAGCGCGGAGACGTCGCTGACCTCGTCGAAGTCGAGGTGCACTTCCCGCGCGTCCCGGGCCAGACATTGAACCAGGAGTTGATCGAGCGCGCGTGCGCCCGCGGCGTCGACGACCCCCCGGAGCGAGAACCGGAACTCGTCGCGCGGTTCGCCGCGGACGAGGTGAAGGCCCTTCAAGCGTCCGCTCCTGCCGCCGGCGCGGCGGCGCCGATGGCGTCCGGCGTTCCCAGGAGGCGGAGACGGCGCATGACGGCCGCCGGGTGGAGCACCAGCGTCACTTGGTTGTCGACCCCCACGATACCGCCCAGAACCTCCTCGACCGGGTAGAGCCGCGGTGGAAGGGGGGAGAGCCGCGCATTCTCGCGCCAGACGATACGGTCGAAGCCCACCGCGCCGGTCTCCTTGCCGGAGCGAAGGATCGCCAGCGGGCCGTCGGCCGGTTGCGGCGGCGAATCGTCCGCCTGCCCCGGACCGAACAGCGACGCGAGGGGCACGACCCTGGCGCCACCTCCCCCTCCCGACCAGACCAACTCCTCGCGGGAAGCGTGGATTCGTTCGATGGCGCTCCACGGGAGCGCGATCCGCTGTCCCGAGACTTCGACGATGAGAAAACCCCGCAGCGAACGCGCCATGGGAAACTGCATGTGCACGACCGAGGTCCCGGGCTTCCCGCCCTGATGCGTGACGAAGCCGCCTAGCTCTTCGAGCGCGGATTCCAGCCGCGCGATGGATTCCGAATCGAAGGCGACGCGGCCCTCGATCGCCAACCTCGCCTCCAAGCCCTCGCGCGCGGCGGTGACGCGAAGCTGGCGCGACGTCTCCCCTTCCGGAGATTCGGCCGTTTCCAGAACGCGATAGATCGACGGCAGGAGCATCGATCCGATTTCGGGCTCGAAGCCGACGCCGCCCGTGTGCACCGTCAGGACGCTTCGCCGCTCCGCCGTGTCGCGGCGGGCCGCGGCGGCGTAGATCTCGTCCACGAATCGGTCCAGCGGATCCAGGAATTCCCACAGCAGGTGTTCATCCAAGTCGCGCGCCCGACGTTCCAGCGAGTACTGAACGCCCAGCAGTTGATGGATGTCGTGGGACAGCGAACGCATCCCGGTCGCGACCTCCTCCAGGGTCTGATGCACCTCGATGGCCCGGGCCGTGACGTTTTGGCGGCGCGCGGGCGACGGTTCCGCCGGACCGCGACCGCTCGACGCAGTCTCGCCGGGAGCCAGACGGTCGGGATCGATGGCCTTCATGAACTGGTCCCACTCCGCCAGCACCCGCTGGACGGATCGGAGCATCGCGCCCAACCCCTCGCTGATCGAGCCCATGCGGTCGTTCTGGCTGACGAGCGAGGACTTGATCTCAAAGGTCAGCGCGAGCAGGTTCTCCCGCGGCGCCATGTCCGGCGTCGCCTCGTCGATCACCCCGCGCGACGCGTTCAGCGCCTGCGCCTTCGCGCGGCTCAGCGAGGAACGCAGGTTGTCGATGGCGTCCCCGACGGAGGAAGCGTGGGCGAGCAGGGCGGCGAAGCCTTCGGTTCGCAATTGCTGCGCCAGGCGATCCTGCGCCTCGAGCGCCACGCGGCAATGCGCCACCAGCGTCTCGCGCTCCTCGGGGCGCACGTTGCCGAGCCGCACGAGGCTCTCCTGCAGCTCGCGCGCCAGGGACGCCACGCTCCCGATATCGAGCCAATCCGCGCTTCGCTCCACGAGCCGCACGGAGAGTTCGACGATGGGGCCGAGTTCGTGCGATCCGAGATCGGGCTCCTCCGTGTCGAGGAAGGTGCGCACGATGTCGATCTCCTCGCGCATGAGCGCGCTGAACGTCGCGCTCAACCGAGACATGATTTGCTCGTTGCTGAGGTGTTCCGAAGCGGCGGTGCGCATGGAGTCGGCTCCCTTCGGCGTGCCTACCTGGGTCCGCCCGGCTGAATTCCCTCGAGCCAGTCGGGGATCTTTGGTTCGATCGGCGCCGTCGACGGGGTCTCGCCCTCCGGCTCGGCCGCGGCCGCGGGCGCGTCGTTCGCTTCCGGCACCGCGTCGTGAAGCGACGCGGGATCGACGGGGCGCGGCTCCACGTGATCTTTGGGCCCCGCCGGCGTGACGGGTTCGAACGGATCGTCGAACGAAGCGTCCGCCGAGGGCGCCTCCGCCGGGGGCTCGAAGCGGCTCACCTCGTCCTCTACGGGAACGCCGTCCGCCGCGGCGCCGTCGGCCGGGCCTTCCGTGATCGCGGCGTCGTGGTTCTCGTCGATTTCGATCGCACTCATCCGTGACGGTTCGCTCTCCTCGACCCCGACGGGTTCGGCCACCGTCGGCGGCATCGCCGCTCCCTCTTCGAATTCTTCGATCGACGCACCGAGCCGCTCGCGCAACCCGCGGGTCCGCGCCACCAGCGATTCCAAGGACTCCAGCGCCGCCGGCGATACCGCCGGCGCGCCGACATCCGCATCGGTGCCGATCGACGCCACCGCGGCCTTCGCGTCCTCGCTGCTCGATTGAATGGAGGCGATGGTGTCGCCCACCTTGAATTCGATCTCGCTCGAGAGCCGGGAGATCGTGTCGGTGGCCTCGCGCGCGTACTCCGCGAGGCGACGCGTTTCCTCGGCGATCGACGCGAACGCCTCGCTGCCCGAGCGGGTGGCCTCGAGGGCCGCGTTCAGCGCCAGAAGCGTCGCGCGGTTGGTGACTTTCTCGGCCACGCCGGTCAGTTCGTTCGCGCGCATCAGCCCCGCGGCCAGATCCTCGATGCCGTCGGCGGCCGTGCGCACCAGCGCGTCGACCATCGCGGCGGGCGACCCGTTGCCGCCGTTCCCCGCCGGCGTGGAGCCCGACTGAAGCGTCCGCAGGACGGCGGCGAGATCGGTCTCGAGCGAGGCGAGCCCCTCGTCATAGGTCCGAAGCGTACCGACCGCCTTGCGCCCGACCTCGCGATCGTACGGCGCGGTGGGAGGAACGGCTTCGTCGGAGCCGATCAACTCATCGGCCGCGTACGCGGGACGCGGCTCATGAACCTCCGGCTCCGTTGGGGAGTCGTCCTGATCCCGGCGCACCTTCTCGAGCTCGAGGAGCGCCATCGCCGAGGCGCGTTGCGCGGCGGCGCTGGACGCGACCTCCCGGTAGAGCGACTGCCACGGTTCCGTGCGAAACGAGGCCGGCGGCTCGTTCGGCGCTTGGTCGGAAAGCGCGATGTCGAGTAGCGCGGACACCTTCGCGGCGGGCGCGCCCGCGGCCTGAGCGGCCAGCGCCGTGCAAATGCCGGCGCTGGCGAGGCCGACGACGACCCCGACGGCGACGCCAAGCGTTCCGCCGAGGCCGAACGCGGCTGCGGCAGCCGCGACGGCGCCGAGGAACGAGACGACGAACACGCCAGCGGACGGCTTGGCGGCGCCCTGCCTATCCGGCGTGTGCTTCCCCGATTCGCGAGCGGCATCCGTCATGACGTGCTCCCTTCCTTCATCGACTACCGAGCCCGCTCAGGCGAAAGGCGGCGGGCGGTGCGACCGAATCCATCAACGACCAGTAATCCAGATGCCGTGCGTGGCGGCCTTGAACGTCGTACACGGCGAGGACGGCGGGCTCGCCGTCGGCGGGCGCCGCCGTGGCGGAGGCCTCCAACTCGGAGAGGTCGGCCACGTCGCCGGCCGCGACGGCCGGAGGAACAGGCTCGGGGTCCGGAACGGCGCACTTCAGTTCCACCACGTCGCGCCCCGGAATCAGCCGCGGCATGCCACGAACCAGGAGCGCGATCCGATCGGTGCCCCGCTCGAGGACCACGGCATAGGCGGGCGGGCTCGGCGATGCGTCGCCGCCGAGCGCGGATTCGACGTCGATCGCCGGCACGACGGAGCCGCGAAACGCGACCACGCCGGCCATCGGAGGAACGCGTCCCGGAAGCCGCGCCAGGTGCTCGGCCTCGAGCAGTCCCGCCACTTCGTCCACGGGGGCGGCGAGAAGTTCGTCGCCGGCCTCGAAGACGACGAGGCCGCGCACGCCGAGCACCGTCCGCCTTGGTTGATCCATGGAGCCACTCCGTCCTTTGAAGGCGAGCTGAAACCTGTACGAATGAAGAAAGGCAAGTAACATGCCACGAACGACTTCCGCCGAATCACGCTAACCCTTTGCCGTGTAGCGGCTTCGTACTCATCCAATCGGCAGGTTCCCGGCGTTGTGGAGGGCTTTTGGTCAGCGGCCGCCGGGCGTGTTGCAATCCTGGCCGTATTCCGCAATCCCCCACCCATCCGGCGGTAAAACACACCCACCCAGAGGGCTAAATCCGACCAGAGGCTGGGCTGATCGAGCCCTTCGGCGCCGCCGCGGCGGCGAATCCACTTGCGACCATGTTGTTGTAAATAAATCGCTTACACGTCTGGAGCGACGTTTCCGGCGGCTCGGCACGCGGCGTGCAGTGGCAGGGAGTCGAAGGCCGCGGAGATCGGAAGCCGCGGCGAGGAGTGGACGGAAAAGAGAGGGGGGCAGGGACATGGCGGGAACGAGAAAGGCGGTCGCGGGCAAGGCAGCTCTCCGGAAGATCCGGCCGCACGCCTATGTAGCCATGAATTGCCTTCTTCTTACTCGGGCGGAAGGTACGCCTCAAAACGGTGATCCCTTGCCGCAGGAGGATGTGAATGCGTACCTCGACGCGTTGCGCGACCAATTGGAAGCCAACGTGCCGCTTCCGCCCGAGCGGACCCGTCTTCTATCTCGGTACGACATCGCCGCGTGGCGGCGTCTGGCCGGCGCGACCCACGGCTCGCTGAAGTACACGATCTACCGGACCGCGCAAGACCTGCTGCTCGTGTCGGTGGGGATCTTCGAACAGAGCGGTCCGTACGTGCCGTCCCGTCGCGAGGGAATGCTGCCCGGCGAGGAAGCCGACATGGGACGGAGTCCGGGCTGGTACCACTTCTCGTACACGTACGGCGAGCTTCTCGAGAATCCGACGTCGACGTTGGGAACGGTGCTCGAGAAGCTGACCGTGAGCCTGGAGCGGTACCACAAGATGCTCTCGCACATGAAGGGCGAGTACTGGAGCATGGTGTCGCGGTTCGAGGATGCGCACGTGCTTCGGCTCGAGCGCACGGTGGACGAGGACGCCAGGGAACAGGCGATCCGTGAAATGCAGGACCGTCTTCTCGACGCCTACGGCGAATGGAAGCGCACCGGGCAACGGAAGCACTTGGACCAAATCCGCGGCATCGCGCGCGAGATCCGCACGCTTTCGCCCGACTTCACCTTCTCGCTTCCCGCGGGGAATCCCTAGCGCGAAGCGACCCAGACCCCCCGCGTGGCCTCCGGCCCCCGACCCGATGCAACACCCGGAGGCCACGCACCCCCCCTGTGGCAGTGAGGCCGGTCCCGAAAGGGATCGGCCTTCTGCTTGTAGCGACATCGCCCGTTGCCGAGCCGATTCGCTTGAGCGGGTTGCGGGTGCCGCGGGAACGGAATAATCCCCTTCTGGACGCGAACAGAAAATGCCACGGTCCCGAAGGGGATTATTCCGCGCCCGCGGCGGCGGCGCGAATCAGCCGGCCGGTCGTTCGTAGAGCGCGTCCGGACATCGCTCCTCGTTCCTGGAACCGTCCCCCCAGGCAATGGCGCGAAAGCCGTGGCGCTCGTAGAACCGGCGCGCGGGTTGGTTCTCCTGAAACGTGTACAGGCGGATGGGCCGCCCGGCGGCGAGCGCGATTCCCCGTTCGAGGAGCAGCGTTCCCATGCCGTGTCGGGCATGCGCCGGATCGACGTAGAGCTGATCGATCCAAAAGAATTCGCCGTCGCCGGAATACGCCATCATGGCGACGACGGTTTCGCAGTGGACAGCCACAAGGGTGCGATGCGTTGGCACGAGGCGATCACGAATCCACGAACGCACCGCCTCCTCGGAGTGAGCCAGGTGCACGAATGGCATGCCGATACGCCACGCACGAAGGTACAGGTCGGCGATCGCATCGCAGTCGGTGTGGACCGCGACGCGCAATCGGACGTCAGCGGATCTCGTAGTTCGGAGCTTCTTTGGTGATCGTGAGGTCGTGCGGATGACTTTCGCGGAGCCCCGCCTGGGTGATCCGGACGAAGCGCGTCTTGGTGCGGAGGTCGTCGATCGTGGCAACGCCGCAGTATCCCATCCCCGCGCGCAGCCCGCCGATCATCTGGTAGATCACGTTCGCGACCGGGCCCTTGTAGGGAACGCGGGCCTCGATCCCCTCGGCGACCAACTTCTTCAGGTCGCGGACGCCCTCCTGGAAGTAGCGGTCGTTGCGCCCGCTCGACATGGCCGAGAGCGACCCCATGCCGCGGTACACCTTGTAGGTCCGCCCCTCGAGCAGCAGCGTTTCGCCGGGGCTCTCCTCCGTGCCGGCCAGCAGGTTGCCGAGCATCACGGAGTGCGCGCCCGCGGCCAGCGCCTTCACGGCGTCGCCCGAATACTTGATGCCGCCGTCCGCGATGATCGGCGTGTCGGTCTTGGCCGCTTCCGCCGCGCACTCGAGGACCGCCGTGATCTGCGGCACGCCGATGCCGGCGACGACGCGCGTGGTGCACGCCGAACCCGGCCCCATGCCGATCTTCACGCCGTCGGCGCCCGCGCTGATGAGATCGCGCGTCCCCTCGGCCGTCGCGACGTTTCCCACGATGAGGCCCAGACTGGGATGGCGCTTCTTCACGGCACGCGTCGCGTCCATCACCGCTTTCGTATGTCCGTGCGCCGAATCGATCACGACGACGTCCACGCCCGCCTTCGCCAGCTCGTCCACCCGTTCCAGCGAATCCTCACCGACGCCGATGGCCGCGCCGACGCGCAGCCGGCCCAGGTGGTCCTTGCAGGATCGGGGATAGCGGATTCGCTTCTGGATGTCCTTCACCGTGATCAGGCCGCGGAGGTGGAAGTGCTCGTCCACGATGAGGAGCTTTTCGATGCGATGCTCGTGAAGGATCTTCTCGGCTTCTTCGAGCGTGGTGCCGACGGGAGCCGTGACGAGCTTCTCCTTCGTCATCACGTCGCTCACCTTGAGGTCGGTTCGCTTCGCGAAGCGGAGGTCGCGGTTCGTGAGGATTCCGACGAGGCGCTTCCCCTCGGTGATGGGAACGCCCGAGATGCGGAACTTCTCCATCATTTCCAGCGCGCGGGCGATCGGCACGTCCGGCGGGAGCGTGATCGGATTCACGATCATGCCGCTCTCCGACCGCTTCACCTTGTCCACTTCCTCGACCTGCTCCGGGATCGGCAGGTTCTTGTGGACGATGCCGATGCCGCCTTCCCGCGCGAGCGCGATGGCGAGGCCGCTTTCGGTCACCGTATCCATCGCCGCGCTCACGATCGGAACATTGAGCGTGATGTCGCGCGTGAGGCGTGTGGCCGTGTCGACGTCGCGGGGGTGGACTTCCGAGTAGCCGGGCAGCAGCAGGACGTCGTCGAACGTGAGCGCCAGGTCGATGCCGACGCGCGGCGAATCGCCGGGGGCCTCCGCCGCCTGAAACCGATCGCGTGGCGTGGCGAAGGTCTCCACCGTCACTCCGGCAGCACCGTGTCGAGCCGTTCGCTGAGCGTGAAGAAGAACGTGATGCCCAGGCGCGCCTGCACGTAGGACTTGTTGCCGTTGTAGCCTGACGGGAAGTCGTGGATGTCTTTCGCCAGGATGTTGTGGAAGCTGATGTCCGCGGAAGTCGTGATGTTCTGCTTCATGCGACGCTGCACGCCTCCGACCACATAGAACCCGAGGTCGCCGCGGCGGAGCCGCTCGAACGTCGCGGGGTCCTTCCCCGCGCCCAAATCCTTCGTGTGCACCGTCCAGACATAGAGGCCGCCGCCCGCACCGACGAAGGGGCGATTGCGCCGGCGCGGCAGGAGCAGGTAGCGGAACCCGACGGTCAGCGGCACGGTGGAGACGACGTACCGATCGGGGTCGTCGCCAAGCCGGTTCCAGCCATATCCCGCCTGCACGTCGGCATAGAGATTGTCGTCGTACACGTAGGAGAAGGCGAGGTCTCCGGAGAGACGCGGCGTGGCGTCCTTCTCGATGTCGGCGTCGGAGAGGAATTGCAGCGTTCCGCCTCGGATTCCGATGCCGCCGTAGCCGAGTAGGCTCTGATACACGACGCGCGGCTTGGTTTCGGGAATCGCGGCTGCCGCGTTCAAGTCGGGTGTCTGGGCATTCGCGAGGAACGGGGTGGCGATCATCAGGAGGGCGAGTAGCCCCCCCCATTGCGAGCGGGACATGACTGTGGGATGTCTCCTTGGTCGTGTCGGCCGGAGGGACAGCCAACCGGCGAGTCGATGGTAGTAGCCGGTTAGTGTAGAGAGGTGGACCCCATCTTGTCAATCCGGCCCTCAGGGACGCGCCGCCCCTCCGGCCGCCGCAAGTCCATGCAAGGACGTAGGTCCCGGCCTCGCGATCTTGACACTTCGGGGGCGCGGCCGTACAGTCTTTGGCCACGCGTGGCGGTGTAGCTCAGCGGTAGAGCAGGGGAATCATAATCCCTTGGTCCGGGGTTCGAATCCCTGCGCCGCCACCATTTTTTTCCGCCCGTTTCCCGCCCCCGGTCGGGGCCGCGCCGCGTGGTACGCTCGTGGCAATCATGAACGTTCGCCCCAACCCCCGTGACGCCACCTTGGAGCGCCTGGCCGCCCGCGCCATCGCCGAGGGCGATCTCCTGCCCGACGGCGCCGCTCCTGTCGTGGTCGCCGTTTCGGGCGGCGCCGATTCCATGGCGCTGCTCCATTTCCTGCTTTCGTGGGCGCGCGACCAGGGGGCCCCGCGGGCCGTCGTCGCGGCGCACGTGAACCACCGCCTGCGGGGTGGCGCCTCCGACGAGGATGCGTCGTTCGTGGCGGCGGAGGCATCGGCGTGGGGCGCCGAGGTGGAAATCGTGGACGCGGAGATCCCCGCGCCGGCCCGCGGGCGCGCCGCGATGGGCGCCGCCATCGAGGCCGAGGCGCGCCGGGCGCGCTATGCGGCGCTGGCCGCCGTCGCCGCCCGGCACGGCGCGGACCGGATCGTGGCCGCGCATACGGCGGACGACCAGGCGGAGACGGTGCTGCTCCGGCTGATCCGGGGCGCGGGGCTCCGCGGCCTGGCCGGCATGGCGCCGATGGCGCGGGTCCAGGGCGTGCGCGTGGTTCGACCCTTCCTTGCGCTGACGCGACGCGACGTCCAGGAATACGCCGCCCGCCATCGAATTCCCTTCCGCGAGGACGCCACGAACGCCGGCACGGCGGCCGCGCGCAACTTCGTCCGGCATGAAATCCTTCCCCGCATCGAGGCGCGGCTCAATCCAGCCGCGCGTTCGGCGTTGGTCCGGGCGGCGGCCGCGATCCGTGAAACGGACGCCTATCTGGAGCGCCGGGCGGCGCGCGCGTATGGGCGCGTCGTGGCGGGCCGGGAGCCGGGGAAGATCATTCTTGATGCCCCCCGCCTGCTCCACTACCCTAAGCCCTTGCGGACTTATGTGTTCCGCTGCGCGGTGCGCGAGCTGACGGGGAACCTCCGCGATGTCTCTGCGGTACACCTCCGAGCGCTTCATCAGCTGGCCGAATCCCGACGCGGCCGCGAGGCCGACCTCCCGGGAGCATTGCAAGCACGACGCGAACGAAACAGGCTGATTCTGAGCCGCGCGCGCCCGCGGAAGCACGAACCGGCGGCGCTTCGCGCGCCATCCAAGGCTTGAGAGCCCGCGGCTTTTGCCGATAACGAAAGGACCAGAAGGCCCGTGAACGAAGTCCCCAACCGAGAGACCGACGTGACCCAACGCACCGATCGTGGCGCACGACTGGAAGCCCGCAAGGCATCGGGCGGCGATCGCCCTTCGCGCCGCCGGCCCGCGCCCCCTCCGCCGAAGAACCAGCCGCCGCGAAAGCCGTCGCCGTTCGGCCCGGCGCGTCCGCTTCGGACCGCGCTGCTCTGGCTGATCCTCGTTCTCGCGGTGCTGGTGTTCGTCCAGGTCTACGGCGAGATCAAGTCGAAGGTCCACGAGATCCCCTACAGCGAGTTCCTCACGCAGGTGGACCAGGCGAACCTCAAATCGGTCACGATCGTGGGCCGCGAGGTGGTCGGCGAGCTGAAGCAGAGCGCGCTGACGCACGTGGAGGGAAGGCCGGTTTCCTTCGTCTTCTTCAAGGTCTACCTCCCCGCCGAAGACAAGGACCTCGGGCGCGCCATCCTCGCCAAGGATGCGGCCACGATGGTGAACTCGAAGCCCGAGGGGATGAACTGGTGGGGGATCTTGCTCTCGTACCTTCCCTTCATCGCGCTCCTGGTTCTCTGGATGGTGATGATCCGGCAGCTGCAGTCGGGCGGAGCGAACGCGATGAAGTTCGGCAAGAGCCGCCCCAAGATCGCGCTGGAATCGGCGCCGAAGGTGACGTTCAAGGACGTGGCGGGCGCCGACGAAGCGAAGTTCGAGCTCGAGGAGATCATCGAGTTCCTGCGCGAGCCGAAGAAGTTCCAGCGTCTGGGCGGACGCCTTCCGAAGGGCGTGCTGCTCCTGGGTCCCCCGGGCACGGGCAAGACCCTGCTGGCGAAGGCCGTGGCGGGCGAGGCGGGCGTGCCCTTCTACTCGCTGTCGGGCTCCGACTTCGTCGAGATGTTCGTCGGGGTCGGCGCCTCCCGCGTGCGCGACCTGTTCGACCAGGGAAAGCGGAACGCCCCCTGCATCATCTTCATCGATGAAATCGATGCCGTGGGTCGCCATCGCGGAGCGGGGCTCGGCGGCGGACACGACGAACGCGAGCAGACCCTGAACCAGCTGCTGGTGGAAATGGACGGCTTCGAGACGAACGACGGCGTGATCCTGATCGCCGCCACCAACCGTCCCGACGTGCTCGATCCCGCGCTGCTGCGCCCGGGCCGGTTCGACCGGCAGGTCGTCGTGGATATTCCGGACGTCCGCGGACGCGAGGGGATCCTCCGCGTTCATTCGCGAAACATCCCGCTGTCGGACGACGTCGAGCTGTCGGTCCTCGCCAAGGGCACCCCGGGCATGGTGGGCGCCGATCTGGCGAATCTGGTCAACGAAGCGGCCCTGCTGGCGGCGCGTCGCAACCACAAGAAGGTGTTCCTGGCGGACCTCGAGGACGCGAAGGACAAGGTCATGATGGGCGGCGAGCGCCGGAGCCTGGTGATCACCGACGCGGAAAAGAAGGCGACGTCCTACCACGAGGCGGGCCACGCCCTGGTCGCCTATCTGCAGCCGGGGAGCGACAAGGTGCACAAGGTCACCATCATCCCGCGCGGGCGCGCGCTTGGGCTCACGTCGTATCTGCCGCAGGAGGAACTGCATTCCTTCTCGCGCGACTACTGGCAGCGCGTTCTGGTGCACATGATGGGCGGGCGCGCCGCCGAAGAGATCGTGCTGAACCAGGTCACCACGGGCGCCCAGGACGACATCCGGCGCGCCACGGTGATCGCGCGCCGGATGGTCTGCGAGTGGGGCATGAGCGAGAAGCTTGGCCCGCTCAATTTCGGCGGCAAGGATGAACTGGTGTTCCTCGGCCGTGAAATCTCACACAGCCGCGACTACAGCGAGAACACCGCGATCCTGATCGACGAGGAGGTTCGCGCGCTGGTGGAAGGCGCCGATAACCGCGCCAAGAAACTCCTGAGCGATAACGTCGACAAGCTTCACGCGATCGCCCTCGCCCTCCTGGAGCGCGAGGTGCTCGACGGCGAGGAAATCGAGAAGCTGCTGCGCGGCGAAACGCTCGAGCCGCTCTCGCCGCGCGGGCACGGCGGCGACAACGATCCGAAGGCCGCCGCGGAGGCGACGCCGGCCTCGGACTCCGAGCGCGTGGCGCCGTCGCGCGTGACCCCGGCCACGGAGAGCCCCGGCATCGCCTGAGGCCGGAGGCATTCCCGGCCTCGCGGCGATCTTCGCCGAGCGCGGGAGGCCCGTTCCACGATGATCTTCACCCACCGCCACGGATCGTGGGACTGGGAGCAGGACGAACGCGCCCGGCTGGTCGGCATTCTGAACGTCACACCCGATTCCTTCTACGACGGCGGACGCTGGAACGACCCCGATCGCGCGCTCGAGCACGCCCTTCGCCTGGCGGAGGAGGGCGCCGACGCCGTCGACGTGGGCGGGCAGAGCACGCGGCCGGGAGTCGGCGCGCCGGTCGGGCCGGAGGAGGAGTGGCGGCGGATCGGCCCCGTGCTCGAGCGTCTCGCGGACCGCCTGTCCGTTCCCGTATCCGTCGACACGTTCCACGCCGAGGTCGCCCGACGGGCGCTCGCGGCCGGGGCGGCGATCGTGAACGACGTGAGCGGGCTGACCGCCGATCCGGACATGCTCGCGGTCGTCGCGGCGTCCGATGCCGGGCTCGTCATCATGCACGCGCTCGGGGCGCCGGGGGACCTGCACGCGCCCCGCGCCTACGGCGACGTCGGGGCGGAAGTCCGTGATTTCCTCGCCGCGCGCGCGGCCGAAGCGACGGCCGGCGGCATCGCCCCCGAACGAATCGCCCTGGACCCCGGCATCGGCTTCTCGAAGCGGGCGGAGCAGAGCCTGGACGCCCTGCGGGCGCTTCCGCGCTTGACCGAACTCGGCCGTCCCCTGTACATCGGAGTATCGCGAAAGTCGTTCCTGGCTCCGTTGACGAGCCGCCCCGCCGAAGCGCGGCTCGCGGCGAGCCTCGGCGCCACCGTGGCCGCGGTGACGCTGGGAGCCCGGATCGTGCGTACCCATGACGTCGCGGCCACGCGCGACGCGCTGCGCGCGGCCGCCGCGATTCTCCACCCCGAACGCGAGATGAGCCGATCATGATCGACGTCAGACCACAGCTCCTGCTCGACGTCCTCGACGTGCTGATCGTCGCGTTCCTCTTCTACCGGCTCTTCGCGATGATCAAGGGCACGCGCGCGTCCCAGATGTTCGTCGGCCTCGTGGTGATCGTGTTCGCCTCGATCGTCGCGCAATGGTTCCGCCTCAGCGCGCTCAACTGGATCATCGCCAGCCTCAAGACCGTGTGGGTGATTCTGTTCGTCATCCTCTTCCAGCCGGAACTCCGCGCGCTCCTGACGCACATCGGACAGAATCGGCTGGTCCGCGCCCTCATCCGCGTCGAGGAGTACGGCGTGGTGAGCGAGGTCATCAAGGCGGTGGAGGAGATGAGCAAGGATCGGCGCGGCGCCCTGATCGTCTTCGAGCGGGACATGGGCCTGCGCAACTACGTGGAAACCGGAACCCGGCTGGAGGCGACGGTCTCCGCCGAGCTGCTGGAAACCGTCTTCACGCCGCATTCCCCGCTCCACGACGGCGCCGCGGTCATCCGCGGCGACGAATTGGTCGCGGCGGGGTGCATTCTCCCGTTGAGCCCGACCGAGGGGCTGTCCCCGCTTCTGGGGACCCGCCATCGGGCGGCGCTGGGACTGGCGGAGGAAACCGACGCGGCGGTGCTGGTCGTGTCGGAGGAAACGGGCGCCATCTCCATCGCGCATCGCGGCGAGTTGAAGTGGAACCTGGACGAGGGACAGCTTCGCAGCGAACTGGCCGCGATCTTCAATCCGCGCCCCGAGGATGGGCGGGAAACCGGCGAGGAATCGCAGCCCGCCTAGGGAAGCTCGCGGCGGGCCGAAGCCGGCGGCCCCATTCTTCCGCGCACGTACCCGCCCAGATACGCCGCGTCATAGACGACCTTCAGGAACGGCACCAGGAGAAGCGCC
This sequence comes from Candidatus Eiseniibacteriota bacterium, assembly GCA_003235575.1. Lineage (GTDB taxonomy): Bacteria > Eisenbacteria > RBG-16-71-46 > SZUA-252 > SZUA-252 > SZUA-252. The sequence continues at coordinate 65,427 of QJVW01000115.1, forward strand.
TCGAGCGGGGCGATTCTGCCGAGCCCCCGCCGTCCCTGCTGGATCACGAAGAGCGCGACGCCCAGGGCCAGCGCCCACCACGCCGGACGGAACAGAAATCCCGCGAGAAGCAGCGCGATCGCCGCTCCGTACTTGATCGCGATCGTTCCGTAGAACCACGCCTGCACGCGCGACTCGCCGTCCCCGAACCCGAACCGCCGGTGCTGCCGGTAGAAGGTTTCCAGGTTGCCGCGCGGACTCCAGCCCACGACCGCGTCGGACGCGAAAGCGAACCGACATCCCGCCGCCTTGAGCGCCAGCGCAAAGGGCGTGTCCTCGTTGTGGGCCAGCGTCTCGTCGAAGCCGCCCGCCTTCTCCCACGCCGCCCGGCGGAACGCGATCGATCGCGTGGACGGAAGGAATCGCTCCGGGTTCACCTCCTCGAGCGCGGGGGCGGAGACCACGCCCGCCGCCCGCTCGAACGGGGTGTGGGCGATGGGTCGGTAGAAACCGGCGACGACATCGATGGCGGCATCCTCCTCGAGCGGGTGGAGGATTCGCTCCAGCCATGTCGGCTCCACTTGGACGCCAGCGTCCGTGCAGGCGATCACGTCGTGGCGCGCCGCGTCGATGGCGGCGTTCCGCCCCACGGAGCGGTTTCCGGGGGTGAGGAGGACGCGGAGTCTCGGCTCGACGCGCGCGCGCGCCCGCAGTCGCTCGACGGTGTCGTCGGTGGAGCCTCCGTCCGCGATCACCAGCTCGTCGGGCGCGCGGCTCCCCTGAAACAGCGAATCGAGGAGCGCATCGACGCTCCCCGACTCGTTGCGTACGGTGATGATGACGGTGGCGGGTTCGCGACCCACGAACGTCGCGTGTCCCGGTCTACCAGCCGCCCGGCCGCGTTTCGCACACGGCGTACGGGCGCTTCCCCGACGTGGGGAATTGGAAGTAACGGAACGCCGCCTGCTGGATGTCGTCGGGGGTCACGGCGAGGAGTCTCGCGGGAAACGCGGCCACGTAGCCCTCCGGAAGCCCGTAGATCTCCGCGCGCACGTTCTGGAAGGCGCGCCCGGCGCTCGTCGCGAGGCTCATCTGATACGTCCCGATCGCGTGTTGGCGCGCGTTCTCGTAGTCCTTGGCGTAGAGGTCGATGAGACGGATGCCCGCGGTGGAGCGGAACTGGCCGAACAGCATCTTCACCGCCTGTTCCTCCTGCAGCGGCCCGTCGACCGAAATGGTCGCGATGATGGTCGTCTCGTCCGCCGCGTGGAACACCTCGGACTTCGTGTCGACGACGGCAAGACTCTTCTCGCGGACGAAGGTCCTCAGCCAGCCGCGGGGATTCGCATAGAGGGAGTTGATGACGTAGAGCACCGGAACATCCGCGCTGGTCACCGTCGGTCCGTTGAACGCGAGCGACACGGTGCACTCCTTGCCCTCGCCCAGCTCCCACTCCTCGCGGAATCCATCGAACGGTCCTTCCTTCGGCACCGGCCCCGGCTCGAAGGGACCGTCGCGGACGTCGCCGAACGCGGCCGCCACGGCGGGAGCGACCTCGCCCGCGTCCACATCTCCGAACACCGCGACCACGACATTCGGCTTCACGACGAAGGTGTCGTAGAACCGCTGGACCTCGGCGAGCGGCATCGTCGCGAGGGGGACACGCGAACCGAGAAGCGGAAGTCGGTACCCGCTCACCTTGTACTTCGTTTCGAAGATCAGATGCTGACGCCGCGCCGCGTCATCCGCGAACCATCGGGATTGTTCGTCGAGCGCCAGCAGTCGCGTCGCGTCCACCGTCACCGAGTCGAGGTCGGGGTGGGCCAGCATGGCGCCCAGCCGCGTGAGCGCGTCCTTCCATCGCTCCGACGGCACCGTCAAGGACAGCCCCCACATATCGCGATCCTGGTACGGGAGGAGGCGCCCCAGTTCGGGAAGGGAGAACCGGTATGCCCGGCCGCCGGCCTTCGGATCGGAGGAGGTCAGAAGCGTCTCCCGCAACAGCCGCGTGATCCCGTTGTTCTTGTCCGTCTCGTACCGAACGCTTCCTTCCAGGAATACCGTGATGGTCGCCAGCGCGGGCCCGTGATCCTCGCTCGCGAGGACGCGGATCCCGCCGTCGACCGTGGAGCGGGTCACGAAGCCGCGGCCCGCGTCACGAGCCTCCTCCGGCACCGACTCGAGAGGCTTGTCCACGCGACGGCTGCGTTCCTTGTCGTCGCTCACGGTCGCGAACGGACCCTTGCCTTGGTACGGGGCGTTGGCCAGGGTAAGGCTCTCGAGCACCCGCGACTCCAGGCCCTCGAACAGACCAAGGCTGTCGACGACGTCCTTGGGGGCCATGGCTACGACAACGGCCTCCTTCGGATCCAGATACTTGCGCGCCACGGCGACGAGATCCTCGGGGCGGAGCGCGCGAAGCCGTTCGGCGTAGACCTCGTCGCCGCCGACCGTCCCCTGCATCGCCGCGATGGCCGTCACGCGCCCGACACCGGCGAAGTCCGTCTGCGCCACGAAGTCGCGCGCCAGGATCGCCTCGATCGTGCTGCGGAATTCCTCGGTGTCGATGGGCGTGAAGCGTGCGCGCGCGACCTCCGAGAAGAGGACCGACTCCGCCTCATGGATGTCCTCGGGCCGAACGATGATGGAGAACATGACGCTCCCACCGTCGGGCTCGAAGGAGCGCTGCGCCGAGGCGCCCAGGAAGGGACCCTCGCCGAGGCGCTGCTGAAGGCGCGCTTCGCCGTAGTCCGCCATCAACGCGACCAGGGCGTCGAGCGCCAGCGCGTCCGCGGTGCCCCACGCGGGAGCGCGAAAACCGATCGTCAGCGCGGCGGCGCCACCGGCGCCCGAAGGATTCATCGCCGCGACCACCTTGGGGCCGTCCAGCGAACGCTCCTTCACGCGGCGCTGGCGGGGCGGCTTCTTGTTCGGTAGCGGCGCAAACGCCTTCGTGACGATCCGCTCGACGTTCTCGGGATCCACGTCCCCCACGACGACGATCATGACGTTCCCGCCGACGAACCACGTTTCGTGGAAGCGCGAGATCAGCGGGGCAGTGAGCGCGGCGATCTCCTGCTCGGGAACCGTGCGGGGCGAGCCAAGCGCCGTGCCGGGATGGAGCGCGGCCAAGAGCGGGTTGGCGGAAGCCAGCACGGCGTGGCCAAGGTTGTTGCGGGACGTCGTGCGCGCCGCCGCCTTCGCGTTCTCCACCGCTTCGGAATCGAAGTTCGGACGCGCGATCGCCTCGCCGAGGGCCGTGGCCACCGCTTCGAACTCGTCCGCGGGGGCGTCGATCTCGAAGAGAATGTGGCCCGTGGCCGCCTCGCCCCAGTACCGCCCGCCGATCAACTGGATCGACTCGTCGAACTCGACCTTCGAGCGGGTGGCGGTCCCCTCCCAGGGAAGCTGCGCCAGGACCGACGCCGCGCCGCGCTCGGGACGCGTCTCGTCGCGGGTTCCTGCCTGGACCCAGACTTGAAGCGAAACGACCGGCCGCGTCCGGTTCTCGCGGACGATCAGCGTGGTCTTGTTGGGAAGCGTGCGAACGAGGTGAGGGGCGGCCCCGGCAAAGGAGGCGCCCGCGAGCAGGACGATCGTGACCGCGAGCGACGCGGCGTATCGACGAATCGGGTGGCGCATGGATTCAATTCCTCCGGACGTTTCCGCGAAATCGCGGACCTATCGAGCCTACCGCATTCCGGGCGAAAACGCGAACCCCGGCGGGGATGCCGCCGGGGTTCCAGGACCGCGAGCGTCGCGGTGCGCCGCTAGGAGGCGATCTTGACGACGTTCGCGGCTTCGCGCGCGCGCCTGCCGATCACCGGTTCGAATTCGACGATTTCACCTTCGTGCAGCGTCCGAAATCCGTCGGACTGAATCGCCGAGTGGTGGACGAAATACTCCTCGCCGGAATCCATCTGGATAAAGCCGTATCCCTTGGCTTCGCTGAACCACTTCACCGAACCGCGATTCTTCAACGGTGTGAATCCTCCTTTCGGTTCGAAGGGCCCGATGGCGCTGAGAGGCGTGGAGGGGGGTCTTGCCTGACTACCCCCGGGTACTCTTCGAGGATTGGAAACAGTCGCGACAGTAGACCGGCTTCCCGGGTGTAGGCCGGAAAGGAACCTGCGTCGTCGTGCCGCAGGACGAACAGACCGCCTCGTGAAACTCGCGCGGGCCGCCGCCCATCGATCCGCCCCCGCCCGTGCCGGCCGACATCTTCTTGGCGTCCCGGCAACGCCGGCACCGCGTCGGCTCGTGTTGGAAGCCGCGCTCACGGTAAAAGGCCTGTTCCCCCGCCGTGAACACGAATTCCTCGCCGCAATCGCGGCATTTGATTACCTTGTCCACATCAGACATGAAGCCTCCGAGACGCTCTCGCCACTGAAAATGAAATTACCCCCGGCAGGCGAGACTGGCCGGGGGTTCGATGGACAGCAATCGAGGGAACCTGGGGGAGCGTTCGGAGATTTGAACCGAGACGAAGAGTCACTGCATTCCACTCGTTGCTTCCGGGACTCTGGGGGGGCACGCGGTGCGATGAGCACCCTGAGCGAATGTTAAGTATAGTCGTGAAACCAAGTTGTGTCAAGAGATTCCTGCACGTCGCCTCGGTTTTCGTCCTGGTCGCCGGGCTGGGAACGGGGGGTGGCGCGGGGTGCGCCGGAGCGGCGACCGAGGGGTCGGGCGGGGATTCCCTGGTCATCCTCCACACCAACGACGTCCACTCCCAATTCGACCCGCTGGAGATGGACGGGGACCGCCGCCTGGGCGGCGCGGCGGCGCGGGCCCGGATTCTGGAGCGCCAGCGGGCCCTCGGGGGCCGCGTGATCCTGCTCGACGCGGGCGACCTGGTCCAGGGCACCCCCTACTACAACACGTTCCGGGGCGAGCCCGATCACCGCCTCCTGGATCTCCTCGGCTACGACGCCATCGCGCTCGGCAATCACGACCTGGACGATGGCCCCGCCGCCTGGCGTGCGCGTGCCACGGCCACCCGAACGCCGATTCTGAGCGCCAACGTCTTCGCGGACGCCGAAAGCGCGTGGGCGGGCCCCGCCGACCCGCCGGTTCCCGCGGCCGCTCGCCGTGGCGCCCGATGGGTGGGCGGCGATCGCGTGGCGGACCGCGTGGAGGCGCGCTACCTCGCCGCGCCGTTCGTGATCCTGGAGCGCGGCGGCCTTCGCATCGCGGTCTTCGGCCTGATGACCGAAGCGCTGACCCGAATCGTGATCCCCTCCCGCAATCATGGAGTGATGGTTGGAGACCCGATCGCGGCGGCGGCGGAGTTGGTGCCGCGTCTTCGCCGGAACGCGGACGTCGTGGTCGCGCTCACGCACCTCGGCGTGGCGGACGACCGGAGGCTCGCGGAGCGGGTCGCCGGCATCGACGTGATCATCGGAGGCCACAGCCACACGCCGCTCTTCCGGCCGGCCTCGGCCCGGGGGCCCGGCGCGGCCGCGACGCCGATCGCGCAGGCCGGGTCGCGCGGCGCGTACGTGGGGCGGACCACCCTCACCTGGCAGACCCCCGACCGGATACGCTGCCGGGGACAGCTGATCGAGGTGCGACCGGAGGAAGGGGGCGACCCGAAGATCGACGCCTTTCTGGACCGATACCGTCGCGATCTCTCGAAGGGCCTGGAGGCGGTTGTGTTCCACCTTCCGCACCGGGTTTCGTCTCATGGCCTTCGCCTCGGCGAGTCGCCGCTTGGAAACTTCGTCGCCGACGTGATCCGGCTTCGAACCGGCGCGGACATCGGCGTGATGAACGCGGGCGGAATGCGTGCATCGCTGCCGGCGGGCGACGTCACGGTCGGAGACATCATGCGGGTGCTCCCGTTCGAGAATCGTCTGGTGGTCGCTTCCATGAGCGGCACGCAGGTGCGGGCGCTGCTCGACCGGGCGGCGAGACGGATCGGCAAGGGCGGGTTCGGACACTTCTCCGGAGTCCGTTACGTCGTTCGAGGGGATCGCGCGGCGGAAATCTACGTCGGCGGAAGACCGGGAGCCGGGGGCGCGCCGCTCGACGCGAATCGGATCTACCGCATCGCGACGATCGATTTCGTCGCCGAGGGGGGGGACGGCCTGATGCCCTCCCGGGATTCCATCCTGTTCGAGGAGACCAACACACGGCTCGACGAAGCGGCGAGCGAGTTCTTGCGGGACCACCCCGAGTACCGATTCGAGAAGGACGGCCGCGTCGGCTGGCGGGGTGCGACGAAAGCCCTTCGCGACATGGGGGTCCGCTAGCGCCGGGCGGCAGGCGCCCGCGTCACGGTGAGCGCCGAAGCGCGACGTCGACGCCGCGCGCGTTCGGCGGCAGGTCGATGGGCCCGATCGTCGTTGCTTCGTACCCCTCGGCGGTCACCGTGAGACGGTAGGCGCCGGGCGGCACGTTGGCGATGGCGTATCCGCCACCCGCGTCGGTGCGGGTCGTCCCGCGGGGCGGTGCGTCCCCCGGCGCCGCCCACTCCGCGCTCGCGACGTCGCCCACGCGCTCCCAGGCGACGGTCGCTCCGGCGATCACCGCGCCGCGATCGCCGTCGCGAACGATCCCTTCCACGAACGGGAACAGAATCGCCGCGCGCGCATCCACCATGCCCCACCCGTAGTCGGGCGCGGGGCGATCGGCGCGATCGGCGCTCATCGTGATCGCCTCGCGTACGGCGTCCGGGCTCCAGTGGGGGTGCGCCTGGATCACCAGCGCCGCCACGCCCGCCACCAGGGGCGCCGAGAAGGATGTGCCCCCGTTCCGCGTGTAGCCTTCCCGCCCGGCGGGATCGACGACCAGGACTCCGGCGCCGGGCGCGACCACGTCGGGCTTCACGCGGCCGTCCCCGGTGGGGCCGCGGGAGGAGAACGCGGCCAGCCGGCCCCCGGTGTCCGTCGCCCCCGCGGCGATGACGTACGGCGCGTCGGCCGGCGCGCCGACGGAGTACGCCGCGGGACCGTAGTTCCCCGCCGCGTTCACGAGGAGAAGCCCCCGCTCCCAGGCCACGTTCGCCATGCGGGTGGTGACGGCGGTGCGGCCATCGCGCTGGCGCGCCCGATACCAGTCGTCGAACGTGATCGACGTGGTGACGATGTCCGCGCCCATCGCTTCGACCCACTCGAGACCGGCGCACCAGAGATCCTCCTCGAACGGCTGCTCCACGTCCGTTCGCTCGGTCTTGGCGAGCAGAAAGGAGGCGCCGTAGGCCGCGCCCACCATGCGGCCGGGATCGTAGGCCGCCAGCAGGCTCAGCACCTGGGTGCCGTGATCGTGCTGGTGCGGCGGCTCCCGGGAATCGTTCCGCGTATCGTCGTCCCCCTGGACGAAGTCGTGACGCGCCCGGACATGAATCCGGCGGAACGCCTCGTGTTCGAGCGCGAATCCCGTATCGAGGACCCCGATCACGATCCCCTCTCCGTGATAACCGAGGGCGTGCGCTTCGGGAACGCCGATGCGCGCGAGCTGCGGGTAGGAAGGGCCGGCGTCGGCGACGTCCCCTCCCTCCGGCGGCGAAGCGTCTGCCGCATTGGTGGACCCGAAACGGGCCGGCGTGGGCGAGGCGGCCGCAGGGCCCGCGCGCCGGCCCCTCGCGACGGGAAACACCTCCGCGACAAACGGCATGGACCGGATCGCGGAGAGCGTCCGCTCGGTCGCCGTCACGCTCACCGCGTTCAACCAGCGCGATTCCGTCCGGATCGCCGCGCCGGCGGCCGCGACCGCTGCTACGTATCGCGCGGAGGGCGAGCGATCCGTCGCGGCGACCGTCGGGAGCGCGGCGCGGTCGGTGGCGTCGCCGTGGTCACGGAAGAAGACCCAGTGTCGCACCGGGACGGATGCGGCGCCGTTGACCGTCGGTTCCGGAGCGGGCGATTGCGCGTCCGCGGGACATGCCGCGAGCCACGCGGCGGCGATCGCAAGGACGATCGCGAGCGATGGTGTGCGGCGCACCGGGAAGCCTAGTACGTGTACCGGACGGTGTAGGTCAGCGTCGTCTCGCCCTTGGCCGGCACGTCCAGATCGAATTCGACGTCCTCGGCGCCTTCGGCGCGAAAGTCGGACGACTTCTCCGTGATCTCCCACGTGCCGTAGATCGTCTCGGCCACGGTGACGCGTGCCTTGTCGGCACCGGTATTCCGCAGCCGGATCCGATAGCGATCCTCGGTGATGTTCCGCGCCAGGCGGGCATGGGACATCCGCGTCCGCTCGCCGGTCAGGTCGACGGCGACGCCGCAGGTAAGCCGGACCGGGGAGCCGGGCGGCGTGTGCGGGATCGCGTCCTCACCCACCAGCGTGGTCACGCCGCTGGGATCGGGGGCGAAGACGCGGACCCGCCCGGCGGGCAGCGGGATGCCGAGCGACGAGGACTTGTCGTTCTCGAAGACGACCAGCGCCTGGACCCTGGCGCCGTCCCGCGCGCCGTCGTAGCGGTAGGCGCGTCGTGCCGCGACGTCGCGCGCGTCGACGAGCGGAACTTGCAGCGAACCGTCGGCGGGAAGATCGATCCGGCCGGGGATCGCATAGAGGCGATACGCGAACAGGCCCGATGACGAAGCGGCGTTGCCGGCCGATCCGCTTCCGATCGCCGCGCCGCCGCGATCCGGGAGTCCGTCCTCCGAATGGAGATCCCCGGCGACGAGCGAAATCTTGCTCCCGGGAAACGAGACACCCGATTGATTCGAGATCGAAGCCCAACCCGAGAGCGAGAGGAAGCGGTCGTCCTTCGAGAGCGTGGCGACGTACTCCGTGCTCCAGTGGAGGCCCGCCGTCAGATACCGGAGCGTCGCGGACCGCTCGCCGGCCTGGTCGCTGCGAACGAGCCAGCGCAGCGAGGGCGTCGCCGCCAGTCCCCACGGGTCGGAGCGGGAGGAGAACTGCATCTCCTGAATCTGCGACCGGCGCAGCATCAGGAGCGCGTCGGTGGAATCCGCCCGGCGAATGAAGATCTCGTCGCCATCGATGCCGACCAGCACCCCGCTGGTCGATCGGTTCAGCCACCGAAAGTGGATCGTATCGCCGAGAAACCGCCGGAACAGCTTTTCGCTGCTCCAGAGATCGTATCGGAAGAGTTGTTGCCGCACGTCGAGCCCGGGGCCAACCAATCGCACGGACGTCGAATCGATCCGCAGGGGTGTTCCCTCGAGGAGAACCTCGTTCTCGCCCTTCGCGAGCACGGCGCGGCGGGGCTCTCGGATCAACGCGGTGTCGTGTTGGTAGATCACGATTTCCGCAGGTCCATCCGGGCGCAACGGAATCGGGGCGGCGGTGGATTGGGACGAGCCGGCAAGGACAAGGGGGCTCAGGAGCGCGAGGAGCAGGGCACGGCGTGGCATGCGGAACCATCGCATCGAACGTTCACCTCCGCAGCGTGAAGGACTGGACAGCATGGAAGATCGACGGTACGCGGGAGTGCGCGAGGGGTCAAACATTCCGTTGACACTTCGCGGGAGGCGCGGCTACCGTTCCACGCGTCCGCAGGGGCTTTTTGGGCCTCCGTGGATGATCCGCCCGCACGGGAACATCCTCGAAATCAGGCTCGGGCTCGGCGCCCGAGCGGCAGGACGAAACGTGAGACGCAGACCGACGTTGATGTACCCTCGATCCACCCCTATTTCCCAACTCTTCATGTGGAGGCTACGGACGCAATGCGCAAGCGTGGAACCGTGAAGTGGTTCAACGAGTCCAAGGGTTTCGGATTCATCTCCCAGCCGGGGGGCGAAGACGTCTTCGTCCACTACTCGTCCATCCAGGGGGAGGGATTCAAGACCCTCGCCGAAGGCCAGACGGTGGAATTCGAAGTCGTCGACGGGCCGAAAGGCAAGCAGGCCTCGAACGTGACGACGGTCTAACCAGGCTCCGTTACAGCCACTAGACGAGCGAAGATCGACCGCCCCGGGGGTTCCCTCCGGGGCGTCTTCGCGAGATGGAGCGGCGCCGGTCCTTCGCCGCCCCCGTTCGGGTGGCGCGGAGGTTTCCCGCCCGTTATACTCCGGCGCTCGTATGCCCGACGACCCGCACCAACCCGACGAACCCGAGCCTCTGCCCTTCCCGGAGCCTCCTCCGGGCGAGTCCGGCGAGTCCGACGAGTCTGGGGTTCTTCGCTTCTTGCGGCGTGCCTGGGAGCTGATCGTAGGCCCGGCGCGACGGCTCACCGATCCAGCTCTCTTCCACAAGGTTTCCCTCGCGGCCTTCCTGGCGTGGGTCGGCCTCGGCGCCGACGGTCTGTCGTCGTCGGCCTACGGACCCGAAGCCGCGTTCCTCGCGCTCGGCGAGCACGCGTTCCTGGCCATCCCGCTCGCGCTCCTCGTGGGTTTCACGGTGCTGATCATTTCGGCGTCGTATATCCGCATCATCGAGCGCTTCCCCGCCGGCGGCGGCGGGTACGTGGTGGCGTCGAAGCTGCTTGGCCCCAGCGCGGGACTGATTTCCGGGAGCGCGCTGATCATCGACTACATTCTGACGATCACCATCTCCCTCGCCGCGTGCTCGGACTCGCTCTTCAGCCTGGCATCGCCGAACCTTCAGCCCTACAAGTTGGCGTTCACCATCGCGCTGCTCATGATCCTGACGATTCTCAACCTGCGCGGGGTCCGGGAATCGGTGACGATCATCTCGCCGATCTTCCTCATCTTCCTCCTGTCGCACGTCGGCGCCATCGTGGGGGGGATCTTCCTCAACGCGCACCGCGTGCCGACGGAGTTTCATCACCTGGCGGTGCAGTCGACGGCGGATATCCAGGTCACCGGCTGGCTCCCGCTCGCGATGATCCTGCTACGCGCCTTCACACTCGGCGGAGGAACGTTCACCGGCATCGAGGCCGTGAGCGAGGGCGTGCCGCTACTGCGCGAACCGAAGGTCGAGACCGCGAAGAAGACGATGCGCTACATGGCCGTCTCCCTCGCGTTCGTGGCGAGCGGCATTCTCATGTGCTACCTCCTCTACCAGATCCAGCCCGTGCCCGGCCGCACCTTGAACGCCGTGCTCTGGGGCGCGATCGCCGGCCAGATCTTCCCGCCGGGCTCTCCGCTGGGGGAGGGGCTGGTCGCCATCATTCTCGTCTCGGCGGGGACGCTGCTCTTCGTCGCGGCCCAGACGGGATTCCTGGGCGGTCCGCGCGTCCTTGTCTTCATGGCGCTCGATCGCTGGGTCCCGTCGCGGTTCTCGAATCTCTCCGAGCGGCTGGTCGCGTCGAACGGCGTCTATCTGATGGCGACCGGCGCCTTCGCCGTGCTCCTCGCCACGCGGGGGAACGTGCATCTCCTGGTGGTCCTCTATTCGATCAACGTGTTCCTAACCTTCGCGCTCGCCCAATTGGGCATGGTGCGGGACGCCAACAACCTTCGCCGACAGGGACGCCCGTGGACCGGACCCATGGCGATCAGCGGATTGGGATTCGCGGTAACGGGATTCCTGTTCATCGGGACGGTGATGTTCAAATTCATGGACGGCGGTTGGGCGACGCTCTTGGTCACGGCGGTGGTCGCCGCGATCTGCGTGAGCGTTCGCCGGCACTACACGGCCACGGCCACCAGCCTCCGGCGCCTCGACGAGGCGCTGACGACGATTCCGGTGACGAACACGCAGCCGAACACCGAGCCGATGAAGCGAAATGCGCAGACCGCGATCTTGACCGTGACGTCGTTCGGCGGCCTGGGCATCCACACGCTGCTGAATCTCTTCCGGATCTTCCCCAACCAGTACAAGCAGGTGATGTTCGTCTCGATCGCGGCGGTCGACTCCGGGCAGTTCAAGGGAATCGAGGAATTCGAGCACCTGCGGGAGAACACGGAAGCGGAGCTGAAGAAATATGTCGAGTTCACGCGGCGGCTGGGGATCCCGGCCGACTGTCGGTACGCGATGGGCACCGACATCGTGGACGAACTCGAGACGCTTTGTCTCTCGATCTACGAGGAGTATCCGCGCGCCGTCACCGTCGGCGGACAGTTGGTCTTCCAGAAGGAGGATACGGTGACGCGCTGGCTGCACAACCAGACGTGCCCCGCGCTCCAGCGGCGCCTGGCATTCCACGGCCGGCCCATGGTGATCCTGCCGGTTCGGGTCTACTAGCCGGCGCCCGGCGTCGTAGCCGCGCCTACTTCTTCACCAGCGACGTCTTGGTGGGGCCGAAGCCCGACTCCTGGTACTCCACGTCGCCCCCCTTCGCCCAGGCGAAATGGGGTACCCCGGCCGGCACTTCGTAGACGCCCCCCTCAGGCACCATCACGAGCGAATTCTCGTCCAGCGTCTCGCCGAACCCAACGTACGCGGTCCCGGAGAGGACGGTCGTGATGCGCGCATCGGGATGCGTGTGGGGCGGGATGCGCGCGTCCGCGGCGAGGCGGACGCGGAGGAGATAGGGTCCCTCGCCCTTCTCGCTGCCCAATACGTACACCATCTGTAATCCCGGCAGATCCGGGCGGGTCGCCCAGGCGAGGCTCTCCGGCAGGATCGGCGCGGGCGACGAAACGGGCGGCGTCGAGGAGCTTCCGTCCGGCGCCAAGGCCAGCATGACCAAGGTCGCGGCGATGGATACGATGGGAAGGCTGGTTCGTGCACGCATGATGCCTCCGATCGAAGGGAATCGGTCGTCTCGGCTCGGCGAAGTCTACACGCGCAAGAAACGGCGGGGAACCGGCCAAATCGTGGTGTGGGTGGGAACCGGACTCCCCGCCGCCAAGACATCCCCCAGGCTCCGCGGACGCGGCGGCACAACCGCTCCGCCCTAGCACCGTCCCTCGGCGGCGCTCGAGGGCGCCCGCGCGATCGGTGCTGACGCATGCCCACGCTCACCGACCGCCACGGGCGCGCCCCCCAATCCGCACACGACCCTCGCGTTTCCGCGGTTCCATGGGTTTGCGCCGCCGAGTTCGCGCAAGCAGGCGCGCGATCGACACGACGCACGGTCCTGGAATGGCACGCGGCGTGCCGAACCCGATCGTCGTCGGCGCGTGCTAAGTCATTGCGCGAGATGAGGCGGTGTTCGACCGCGAGACGGTGACGCGCGTCGAACCTTCGACGCCGTCGACGGAACTGTCGAGCGGCTTGACGCTGGGCGACGCGGTCCCCCACCCTACGCCGCATGAGACCGCTCCGGATCCGAACGGCGCGCCTGGAGCTGATCGCGGCGACACTGGATATGGCGCGCGTCGAGCGCGACGATCGTGCCCGATTGGAGTGGGAGCACGGCATCCGACTGGCGATTCCGTGGCCCCCACCCTTGAACGACGAAGCATCCCTGGCGTGGTCGATCAGCCTGCTCGAGGCGAATCCGGGCTCCGTTGGATGGGGCTTCTGGTACTTCGCGCTCCCGGGCGGCGACACGGGACCTGCCGTGGCCATCGGGAACGGAGGATTCAAGGGGCCTCCCGACGAGGAGGGAACCGTCGAGATCGGCTACTCGATCCTGGAGGAATATCAGCGAAAGGGCTACGCCAGCGAGGCCGTGGAAGCGCTCATCCAGTGGGCGTTCGACGGCCCCGGCGTGCGCCGCGTGATCGCCGAGACGTACGGAGTCCTGATCGGATCGATCGGCGTGCTTCGAAAGCTCGGGTTTCGCCAGGTGGGCGTCGGGTCGGAGGACGGCGTGTTGCGGTTCGAACGGCTGCGGGACGGGTAGATCGGCTAGTACACGCCGACGTCCGGATCGAACAGGGGCGGCGTCAGCTCCACCATGGCCACGACGTCGAGCAGGTTGTGGTGGAACACCGGCACCAGGCGGTGCGGCTCTCCCCGCTTGACGAAATCGTGATAGACACCCGGGATTTCCGCGCCGTCCACGTCGCCGCCGCCGCGGCGCCGGCGCAGGATTCGCCACTCCAGCGTCTGCAGCTTGCAGTTGGGCAGGTGCCCCTTCCAGCGTCTCCGCGCCATCCACAGCAGGTCGAGGTGCGGTTGCGGCAGCGCGAACGGAACGCGATGGTGGATCGCGCGGTCGTAGAGGAACGGCGCGTCGAAGGTCTTGCCGTTGAACGTGACCAGGGCGTCGAAATCGCGCGCGACACGCGCCACCTCCGCCAAGAGCGCGCGCTCCTCGGCGTAATCGCGCGCGAAGTACTGCCGGAAGACGACGTTCCGCTCCACGATGAACCCCACCCCGACCAGAAAGACCGGCGCCGACGAGAGCCCGCATGTCTCGATGTCGAGGTAGAGGAGTCGGCGGTGTCCGAAGCGGCGAAAGAGACCGCGCTCGGGCGGATCGACCCCCGCGGCTAGATCGGGCAGATCGCGAACCAGACGAGGGCCGCGTCGCCGTCCGCGCGCGCGCTCCCGGCGCCGGGCGCGAAACCGCTCCGCGGAGCGCTCGTCCTCGTCGTAGGACCCTCGGTCGAGCGCCGCGATCCGCCGGAGGAGCGGCATGGGACGCTCGCCGATGTCGGTGTAGAGGCGCTCGTGCACGAAGAGCGATCCGAAATCGTTGGCGACGACTCCCCCCGACA
>QJVW01000046.1 GCA_003235575.1 Candidatus Eiseniibacteriota bacterium
CAGCACCAGGAACCCAAGGCTGATCGCGCTCTCACTGAAGAGCGCGACGTACCCGTCGTCGCTGGTGGGAGGGTGGAGCGCCGCGGCGTGTCGTTCGCGAAGCGCGCGGCACGCGCGCACGTCGGCCGCGGCGGTCAGCGGATTCCGCCCCCGGGCGAGCAGGCCCAGCGCCGCCGGCAGGCGCCCCAGCCAACGGGCCGTTCCGCCGATGGCCGCGCCGCCCCCGGCGCCCGGCGCCTGCGCGTCCGCGTCACGCCGCTCCTCCTCCCACCCTTGACCGAACGCATGCGCGTCGATGCCGGCCTCGCGGAGCGCTAGCATCCCCGCGGTGCGATCGCCGTAGCGCTGCCCCGCGAAGGTCGCCGCGTAACGGACGGGCAGGTCGCGGGGACGGTAGAGGTCCGGATGGGCCGCCATCGGAAAGAAGATCGGTTCCGCGCCGACCGCGCGATACGACCCCAGCGCCGCCGCCTCGGGCACGAGGCAGCAGGTGTAGGCGTGGGCGGCGCGGCGCACGAGATGGAACTGGTGCACGTTGTTGCAGAAGAAATTCGCGATCGGGGCGCTTCGCCCGCGAACGCGGCGCACCGCGTCCGGCGAGAGGTGACTGTCACAGAAGTAGGTTACGACCAGGTCGAGGCGACCCGCGCGCTCCGCCGCGGCGACCGCGCCGAGGAAGGCCTCCTCGAACCGGCCGCGCGCCTCGGCCGTCGACGGGGCGTCGGGATCGAGGTCGAACAGGGGCTGCACGCCGTCGGTGAAGAGGACCACCTCGTGCCCCAGCGTCACCAGCGGATCGTGGAGGTTTCGCTTCCAGAGATCGGAATCGAGCGACGCGTTCGGACTGCGCGGGATGGCGAGGAAGATCCGCACGCGCCCGGCTACTTGATCCCTTCCGCGATCGTCACGGGATAGAAGTGAATCGTGTTCGCCACGTGGCGGACCTCGCGAAAGCCCGCCTCCCGCAGCATTCGCTCCAGGCGTGCCGGCGAGAAGCCGTTCTTGTGATAGGCGTAGGCGTTCTTCTGGCTTCCGTAGATCAGGCGGTAGTACCAGTCCTTCGACGGCTCGTCCGGCTGCGCCAGGAGTTGGCGCGCCGTCTCCTCGAAATCGGGAACGTCCACGTGCGCGACGCCCCCCGGCTTCAAGCGTTCGTACCAGTGGCGCAGCACCCGCGGCCCGTCCTTGATCGACAGGTGCTCCAGGCACTGCACGGAACGAATTTCCTCGACCGAGTCCGGCGGATACGGCAGCGCGTCGACGGCGGCGTAGGCGTCGACCACGCACGCCTGCGGGCGGCCCGGACCGTGCTCCAGCGACGCCCGCGACTCCTCGTGCTTGTAGTAACGATCCACCGTGGTCCGGTTCATCGCCACCAGGTCGGGGCGATCGGCGGCGAGAAACGAGTAGCCCTCGACGGGCACGTCCAGGTTCACGTAGCCGTCGAGGTAGACGGTGCCGCAGCCGACATGGAGTCGAATCGCCATGCGCCTCCCGAGCCTTCGTTAGATCGCCGTGGGATCCCTGAAAACGCGCGCCACGGTCAGGGCGAGGATCCGGATATCGAAGAGAAGCGACCAGTTCTGGATGTAGTAGAGATCATACTCGATGCGCCGGTCGAGCGGCGTGTCCCCGCGAAGGCCGTTCACCTGCGCCCAGCCCGTGATCCCCGCCTTGACGTGATGGCGGAGCATGTAGCGCGGAATCGACCCGCGGAACTGCTCCACGAACGCCGGCTGCTCGGGGCGGGGGCCGACGAGGCTCATGTGACCTACCAGCACGTTCCAGAGTTGCGGCAACTCGTCGAGCGAGAAGCGGCGAAGGAGTTCGCCCCCGCGCGTGCGGCGCGGATCGTTCTTCGTGGTCCACTGGGCGCCTCCCGCGTCGGCCCCCGGCCGCATGGTGCGGAACTTGAGCATCCGGAATCGGCGTCCGTTCATGCCGACGCGGTCCTGCGTGAAGAAGACGGGGCCCGGGGAGTCGAGTTTCACCCACACGGCGATGGCGAGGAGCACCGGTGACAGGAGCACCAACCCCGCGGCGGAGCAGACGAGGTCGAACGCCCGTTTCAGAACCTGATTCCATCCTTGGTCGGGGCTCTCCGTCACCAGCACGACCGGCGTGCCGTCGAAGTCCTCGACGCTCGCGTTCAGCGTGAACGCGCGCGCCAGGTCGGGGACCAGGCGCACGGCGGCGGTCGAGTCGGCGAGCCGCTCGAGGGCCTCCTGCTCCGCCTCCCATTCCTCGCGTCCCAGCGCCAGATAGACCAACTCCGCGCCGCTCCGCTCCACCAGGCCCGGAAGATCGGCGATGGTGCCCAGAACCGGCGTCTCGCCCTCCGCGGGCGAGACCGCATCGGACCGCGCCGCCACCATCCCCTTCACCGCGAATCCGAAGTCCGGGTTCGCCGCCATCTTCCGCGCCACCGAAGCGGCCAGGGGGCCGGTACCGACGAGCACGACATGACGAAGGTTTCGCCCCTGGCGCCGCGCCGCGCGCAGCGCGAGTCGGATCAGGAGCCGCTCGCCGGAGAGCGCGACGGTTCCGAGCGCCGCGAAGAGGAGGAGCACCGACCGCGCGAGTTCGCCGCGCAGGAAGAACGACCCCAGCGCGGCCAGCGCGGTGACCAGGACCATGCCCTGCACGATCGATAGGATCTCCTGGCCCAGCCGCGACGTGCGCTGCGAGCGGTAGAGCCGGAGCGAGCGCAGCACGAGGAGCGCCACGAGAACGAGGATCGCGCCGTAGGCGAGATAGGAGGAGAAGCGGGGCGTGCCGAGCGGCGCGGCGATCGGCAGGACATGGAAACGGAGCCAGAACGCGCCCGCCCACGAGGCGTAGAGCAGCGCGGCGTCGAGGAAGAAGACGCCGGTCAGGAAGATCTGTCGGTGTTTGGCGAACATTCGCTCACGGGGTCAGGGTCGCGCCGCTTCCGGCGACGGCATGCCGCGCGCGGCGAGAAGCGCCCGCGCCGCCGCCAACACCTCGGCGATCTCGATCAGATTGACGCACGGATTCTCGGGACGGACACACGTGACTTGCGCGCACGGAAAGCATGGCACCGGATGATGGAGCACGACCGTCGTTTCCGACCAGGGCCGAAACCGGGCCGGGTTTTGCGGTCCGAAGAGCGCGATGCTCGGCGTTCCGCACGCGGCGGCGAGATGCGCGAGCCCGCCGTCGTTGCCGAGAAAGAGGCGCGCTCCGCGGAGCAGCGCCGCGACGTGGGGCACCGAAAGGGCGCCGGTCACATCGACGGCGCCGGACGACGATCCCGCTTCACGCAACCGTGCCGCGGCGGGACGGTCGCCCACCCCTCCGACGATGACGGCCTGCAAATCATAAGCGCTGCGGAGGGCCGCCACAACGCCGGCGAATCGGCCGGCGTCCCAGGCGCGGGGCGCCCACGACGCGCCCGGATGCACGACGACGTAGGATCGCGCGAGATCCAGGTCGGGAGCGAGCGTCGCGATGGCGCGGCGCATCGCGCCGTCCGCCTCGGGCCATGGCGGCAGTTCGAGGCGGATCGTCGCGGGGGCGGCCTGTCCGCCGGCGCGAACGACGAGAAGGTTCGTCTCCACCTCGTGGAGCGGGGGCTGGATTCGCCCGCGCAGGGCGGCGAGCCGGCGGGTGAGCCAGTCGCGCAGGCGCACGCTTCCCCGATCGAGGCGCAGCGCCGGCCGGATGAGCCAGGGCAGAAGCCACGTCGTCCGGACGTCGCCGCGGAGCTCCACGATCCAGTCGTACGGTTCACGCGCGACCGCGCGGAGCGACGCCGCGGGAGCGACGGCAGGTTCCTCGCGGTCGGACGTCTCCTCTCGCGCCGCGCCGTCGGTCGCCGGAGGACGGCGGAAGCGGGGCGCGTCGTACACGAGAACGCGGTCCACGAGCGCGCTCCCCTCCAGGAGGACGGCCGATCCCGGAGCGACGAGCGCGTGAATGGAGGCGCGGGGGTGGGCGTCGCGAAGGGCGCGAAGCGCCGGCGTGGCGAGGATCACGTCGCCGAGATGGTCGACCTTGACGACCAGGATGCGCCGCGGCTCCCCGCGGCGCCGGGAGGCGACCCCCGCGAGACGCACGACGGCGGAGACGAACGCGGAGGCGAGGAGGAGCGCGTACTCCCTCATGCGGTCCCTCGCCCGGGTGATCCCTCTCCGGCGACCGAGGCGAGAAGGCGCGACTGGAGCGCCGCCACCGCCTCGAGCGACCATCGCTCGGCCGCGAGGTCGCGGCCGGACGCCGCGAGCGCGGCGCGCCGCTCCGGATCGTTCACGAGCCCGGCCGCTGCCTCGGCGAGTTCCTCGGGCGTCTCGCCCGCCGCGAAATGCGTCCCCGCCTGAAGGCCCAACCCACCGGCCGCGAACTCCGTGGCGGCGACCGGGAGCCCGGCGGCCAACGCCTCGATCATCTTCACGCGGGCGCCCCCGCCGACCCAAAGCGGTATGAGGAGGACGGTCGCACGGGAGAACTCGACGGCCATGGAGGGAACGTCAGCGGCCAACGTGCAGGAAGCGGCGGCGCATGCCTCCCGCAACGCCGGCGGCGGCGACTTGCCGGCGACACGGAGCACGGCATTCGGCGCCGACGCGCGGAGCCGCGGCCAGCCTTCGCGGAGGAATCGGAGCGCGCCGTCCACGTTGGGCGGCCACTCGAACGACGCCGCGAGCAGAACGATGGGCGGTGACGCGGGCCCGACGGCGGCGACGACGGCGGGCGCCACGCCGACCGGCAGTGTCTCGACACGGGCGCCCGGCGCCAGCGCGCGAAGGTAGCGCGCCTCCTCCTCCTGGATCGCGAGGACCAACGACGCGCGACGACATCCCTCGGCTTCCGCCCGGCGGAGGCGCGACGCCTGGATGGCCGCGTACGCGCCGCGAGGCGACGGTCCCGCGGCCCGCGCGTAGCGCGCCATCCACAGGCATTCGACATTGTGCTCCCGCAGAACCCAGGGTGTCGGGGCGAGGGCGTCGGCATAGGTCGCGAGGTGGAGGTGATTCACGAGCGCGACGGCCGGGCGGCGCGCGGCGACCTCGCGCCGCACCGCTTCCTCGAAACGCCGGCTCCGGTAGCGCGCCAGCGTGTAGGGCCAGCGGCCGAAGAGTCCGCGAAGCGCCGCCACGAGGAACGGCGGCGGCGTGAACGGCACCGAGACCAGGCGAACGCCGAGGCGGGCGGCCTCGTCCGGAAGCGCCGGCGGAGCGCCCGGCGGCGCGAACGAGATCAGCGTCGTCTCGTAGCGCTGCGCGGTAGCGAGAAGTCCCTGCCAGCACACGATGGCGCCCCCATCGTGCTGCGGCCACGGGAGGCGCGGCGTGAGGACGAGCGCGGCGGGCCGGGCCACGGGATCAGACGTCGGCGCCCGCGCGGCGCGGGGCGCCCGCCGGCGCGGAGCCGGACCACGCGCGGGCCGCGAACGCGAGCCCCACGATCAGGCAGAGAAAGTTCACGAGTTCCTCGTCGCCCAGGTTCCATTCGAAGCAACCCGCGACCAGGAAGCCGGCCAGGGCGCCGAGCGCGGCGTTCCGCACGGCGGCGGGAAAACCGGTCGGAGGCCTGGGCCGCGCGGAGGCCGTCCGGAACATCCCCCACGCCAGGAACGCCAGCGCGGCGAGGCCGACGACGCCCATGGTGGCCGCGACCTGGAGCGGGACATTGTGCAAGTGCCCGTGGGTTTCGTGCGCGCCCGGCTTTCGATAGCGCTCGATCAAGGGGCGGAGATCCTGGAGCCCGACGCCTGTGACGGGGTGGTCCCAAAAGATCCGGAGCCCGGCGTCCCAGAGGAGGATCCGCTCGACGTTCCACACGCTCTTGGTGTCGAAGGCGCTGAGCGCCCGGGTTCGGTAGCCGGCAGGAAGGAGCAGGATCGCCATAGCGGCGAGCACGCCGAGAAGCGGGAGCCAGCGCGCGCGGGTCCGGCCCACGATGACGGCGAAGGAGACGAGCGTGCCGATCCAGGCGCTCCGCGTGAACGAGCCCAGTAGCGCCGGTGCGACGAGAACGCAGAGCGCCAGGGCGCCGATCCGCCAGGCGCGCTCGCGTGCGCCGAGCGCGATCGCCGCGCCGAGCGAGAGCAGGAGCATCGCCTGCCCCCCGTACGTGAGGGGGTGCCCGACCAGGCCGCGCACGCGGGCCGGAAAGGCGCCGCCGTCGTGCGCGAAACGGACCAGCGCGTACACGGTGGCGACGGCCGCCGAGATCAGGAGCGCGCCGAGCGCCCGTCGCGCGATCCGTTCGTCGCGCGCGTGGTAGGCCGCCACCGGCACGATCGCGAACAGGAGGCCTTTCTTCACGTTCGGCCACGAGCCCGCGGGGTCGAGGGCGAGAAGGCTTGCGAGCGTGAGCGCGGCGAGCCAGGCGGCCGCGGGAAGATCGAGGGGCGTGCGCCACCATCGCACCCCGCCGCGTCCCCACCAGGAGGCGAGCGTGAGGGCGCCGCAAAGGACCACGCCGATCGAGATGGGAGCCACGGACCAGGGGAGCGCTGCGGCGAATAGGAGGAACGAGAGCGTGGCCGCCCGATCGATGCCGGACGCGTCGCGGGCCGTGCCCGCGTTTCCTTCGGTGCCGGGAGCCATGAGCCGCCATCGTGCGCGAGGCACCTCCCGGGGTCAAGGGGAGCCGGTGATGGAGCTCGAGGCTCCCCGCGCGTCAGGCCGCCGCGGGATCAGCCCAGGTAGCGCGCGCCCTCCACGAGCCACAGCACGGCGCAGAGCGACGCGAATCCGAGCCAGACGACCGCGCGCCATCCCCGAAGCGGCCGTGCGCCCGTCGAGCCGACCAGCCGCTCGGCCGCGAATGCGGCGAGGAGCGGCATCCAAGCAGCGTGATGGCGTCCCCCTCCGAAGGTCGCGCCGTGCGCCACGAGCGAGGCCGCGCCCAGCGCGAGGAGAAGCGCGGTGAGCGGATCCCAGCGCCGGGTCAGAAGCCCCGCCGCGCCGG
This sequence comes from Candidatus Eiseniibacteriota bacterium, assembly GCA_003235575.1. GTDB lineage: Bacteria > Eisenbacteria > RBG-16-71-46 > SZUA-252 > SZUA-252 > SZUA-252. The sequence continues at coordinate 6,940 of QJVW01000046.1, forward strand.
CGAGCAACACGAACGCGTAGGGGATCCAGAAGAGGAGGACCCTCCACGCTCCGAGCTCCGCCACCATGTCCCGGTAGGGCGTCCGCGGGTCGGCGGATCGCGGGCGAAACGCGCTGAGGGCCAGTTCCCCCTCGCCCATGAAGAGATGGGCCCAACGAAGCGGGATGCGGGCCACGAATCGGCCGGGATGCTCCGCCACATAGTCCCAGGCCGCGCGACTCGCCTGGCGGGCGGCGACCGCCTCCTCGGTGGAGCGCGGGAGCATCGCCTCGGGAATGTTCGTGGCGTAGGCTCCCGTGGCGTTCGGGTGATTGCCGATCAGGAGATTCGCCGCGCTCGACGTGGCGAGCTGCGGGGACCCGACGACGACCGCGTTGCGCACGATCCACGGCACGACGACCAGCAGCACGCCCGCCGCGATCACCGCGGCCCGTCGCCATCGCTTCCCCCCACGAAGGGCGAACCACGGAAGGAACAAGACGAGGAGGAGCGCCGTCGTCTTGACCAGCACCAGGAGCCCGAGCAGCGCGCCGAGCGACAGACGCCACGCGACGGTTCGATCGGGTTCGTCGAGGAGCCAGGCGGCCGCCAGCGCGAGGAGGAAGCAGAAGAGCGTCTCGGAGTAGAGAAGCGTGGCGTACGCGATGGCGGGCGGAAAGATCGCCCAGAGGCCCGCGGCGGCAAGGGCCGCGCGACGCGACCGACGGCGCAGCGCAACGAAGAGAAGGAGCGCGGTTCCCGCGTCGAGGATCGATTGCGCGACGCGCACCGCGCGCGGCGATCGGCCCACGGCGGCGTAGACGGCTGCCACGAACGCGGGGTAGCCGACGGGCCGATAGGCCGTCGGGTGTCCCTGCTCGCGGTATTGGCCGGTCGACGCGAGCGTCCAGGCCAGGGCGTCGTAGTCGCGCTCGTCCGACACGAGGGGGCGATCGATGGAAAGGGCGAGCGCCAGCCGTATGGCAAGCGCCAGGGCCACGACGGCGACGAGCAGATGGCGGCTCATGACCTCCGGGTGTAGCCCCCGGAAAGTCCGGCGTCAAGCGGGCGCCGCTCTCTTGACTTGGCGGCCCCCCTGGCCGACACTCGCCGATCATGGCCGATTCGCACGTTCAGCCCGGCGCACGCATCGTCGTCACCGGCGGTTCCGGCTTTCTGGGACGCCACGTGATGGCCGCGCTCGCGGCGCGCGGCTACGCCAATGCCGTCACGTTTCGCAGCAGCGAGCACGACCTGACGCGCGAAGCGGACGTGACCGAGATGCTCGGCGCCTTTCGTCCGGAAGCCGTGATCCATCTCGCGGCGACGGTCGGCGGCATCGGAGCCAACCGCCGCTACCCCGGCACCTACTATTTCCGCAATCTCCAGATGGGCGCGCTCCTGATGGAGCACGCACGGCGTGCGGGCGTGCAGCGATTCCTGTCGGTCGGGACGATCTGCTCCTATCCCAAGATCACGCCCGTTCCGTTTCGCGAGGACAATCTCTGGGACGGCTATCCGGAGGAGACGAACGCGCCCTATGGCTTGGCGAAGAAGATGCTTCTCGTCCAGTCGCAGGCGTACCGTCAGGAATTCGGCTTCGACGGCGTCAATGTCCTGGTGGTGAATCTCTACGGACCGCATGACAATTTCGACCCCGACTCTTCCCACGTCATTCCGGCGCTGATCCGCAAGTGCGTCGAGGCCGTGGAGCGCGGCGACGAGGAGATCGAGGTCTGGGGAACCGGCAAGGCGACGCGTGAATTCCTCTACGTCGAGGACGCCGCGGACGGCATCGTCTCGGCGCTGGAGCGTCTGGACACGAGCGACCCGGTAAACCTCGGCGCGGGGTTCGAGATCTCCATTCGCGACCTCGCGGAAGCGATTGCCAAGCATGCGGGCTTCCGCGGCCGGCTCGTATGGGATCCAACCAAGCCCGACGGCCAGCCGCGGCGCTGCCTCGAGACCTCCAAGGCGGAGCAGCTCCTCGGTTGGCGCGCGAGCACGTCGCTCGATGATGGTCTCGCGCGGACCGTCGCCTTCTTCCGCGATGAGGTCCGCGCGGCCGGGCGCGTCGCCCCCGCCGCGCGCTGACGCGGCCGCGCGCGTGGCCAACGGGCCGCCCCGAGCCGGCGCCGGCCCGATTCGCCTGACCGTCGTCGTCCCCTCGCGGGGTGACGAAACACTCCTTTCGCGGCTCCTCGCCGCCCTCGCCGCGCAAACGCTTCCACGCGATCGATGGCGTGTCGTTCTCGCGTTCGACGGCGCCGTTCCGCCGCCGGCCGTGGCCGACGCCCTGGCGCGGATTCACGCGGAGGTGGTGACCCTCCCTGTCCGGCGGGGCCCCGGCGCGGCGCGGAACGAAGGGGCGGCGCGGGCGACCGGCGACTACCTCGCGTTCACCGAAGACGATTGCGAGCCGGACGCGACCTGGCTGGCCGCCGCCGTCGCCAGGCTGGAACGCGATCCCGACACCGACGTCCTCGAAGGAGCCACGTTGCTTCCCGATGGCGCGGCCGCGCGACGGCGCGACGGCGACCGGCTCACGTGGCTGCCGACGAATCTGTTCGTCCGCCGAACCCTTTACGAGGCGGTGGGGGGCTACTGCGAGCGTTTCTTCGACGCGGCGCGCGGCCTCTACTTCCGGGAGGATTCCGACTTCGGATTCACGCTTGCCGCGCGCGGGGCGCGCACGGTCTACGAGCCGAGCGCGCGCGTCATCCATCCACGCGAGCACGGAGGCTGGCTCGATCCGATACGCTGGGCGCAGCGATACGAGATGGACCCGCTGCTGGCCGCGCGACACCCGGATTCGTTTCGCACGCAGATCGAAGTAGCGCGGTGGGGTCCGCTTCGACTGCGACGACCCTTCGTGCGCCTCTGCGCGGCGTTCGCGGTGGCCGGTCTCGCGGCGCTGATCGCGATCGTGATCGGGGAGAGTGGCGTGGCCGCGTTCTTCGCGACGCTGGCGCTGGCCGCGATGCTGGGCGTTTGGGGTAAGTGGAAGTTCGACCCGCGGAAACTCCCCGTCGTTCCGTTCGTTCCCTTCGTGCTCCTCGTCGCGCTCGCGCGCGGGCGAAGCCGGGCCTACGCTGCCGGCGCCTCCGTCCCGCCGCCCTCCGGCTCCGCGAGCGCCCGGTAGCGGGCGGCCAGCGCCTCCGCAATGGCGCTCCAGGTGAAGTGGCCGCGCACGCGCGCGCGACCACGCTCGCCACGCGCCGCGCGCTCCTCCGCCGAATGGAGGAGCCTCGAGAGCGCTGCGGCAAGCGCGTGCACGTCCCCCTCCGGCGTCACGACACCCGCGTCGCCCACCACCCACGGAAGCGCGCCGCTATCCGACACGACCACGGCACAGGCGGCCGCCATGCCCTCCATCGCGACGCGGCCGAACTGCTCCTTCAGCGTTGGCGTCGTGAGGGAGTGCATCACGAGGATGTCGATCGCCCCCAACACGCGCGGCACTTCCTCGTGCGGCACGGGAGGAATCACCACGGTGCGATCTCCGATTCCCAACGACCGCGCGAGCGCCAGGAGCCGATCCCGTTCGGGACCATCGCCGACGATCAGAACCTGCGGCGGCGCGCCCGCTGCGGGCGCCGGAAGCGACGACACCGCGCGGAGGAGCACGTCCACTCCCTTCATCGCGAGGAGGCGGCCGACGTACGCGATGATCGGGCCCCCGTCGCGGATGCCGAGCCGGCTCCGGGCTTCGGCGCGCGACGACTCGGTCCGTTCGGGGTACGCCTCGAGATCCAGACCGTGCGGCACGACGTCGATCGTTCCTCGGTATCCTTTCGCGCGGAGCACGTTCGCGACCTCCCCGCTGACCGCGGTTCCCTCCTCGCACGCGCGTAGGGCGTAGCGTTCGATCGCCTCGTAGACCTTGGCGGGCCGGTAGGGATAGTCGAAGTCCGCGTGGAGATTGTCGGACGAGAAGAAGAGCGCCTTCGCGCGCGGAGCAAGCACCCGCCGGAGGACGAGCGCCTGAAGCGCGATCAAACTGAAGGGCTCCTCCCAGAGATGGAGGATGTGGGGGCGCGCGCGACGGATCGCGCCGGCGAGCCCGGTGAGAAAGAACGCGCGATTTTCGTAGCCCGGCCAGACGATCTTCCCCACCTCGAACCGGTACCCGTCGGCGGTCGTCGCGGAAGCGCGGACCGGACGATAGTTCTCCACCCACCGGTCCGGCGCCAAGACCGTCAACGCGATGTCCCCGTGCGCCGCCAGCGCGGCGAACTTGCGGCGGAACGGCCGCACGCCGGCGGTGTGATCCACGGCGAGGACACGGATGCGCTTCCGCGCCGTCGCGACGCTCACCCCGCGGTCCCCGGCGCCGGAAGGCGCGCGGGCTGCGGCGCCGGTGAGGTTCCGGCCGCCGGGGCGTCGCCCAGGCCCCGCCCCAATCCCGCGATCACGCCGATGGCGACCCAGAAGGGAATCGTCACCTTGTCCTCGACGAGGTACGCGTTGAAGAATCCATTCACGAGGTACGTCGCGAGCCCGGCGAACGCGGCGAGCGCGAGCACCCGGGCCGAGGGGTCTGGATGAAGTCGGAACACGCGCATGGCGTGGCGCCACACCGCGAAAAGAAACCAGAGCGTCACGAGCAGGCCGGGCACGCCGACTTCGGCCAACATCTTCAGCGGCTCGCTGTGCACCCCCATGCGAATGAACGCCTGTTCGGTGACGATCGCCTTGGTTCGGTACGATGGATAGGCGTCCAGGAAGCATCCATAGCCGACGCCCGTGAGGGGCCGGTCGCGCGTCATCTCGAGCGCGGCCGTCCATCGGTTGAATCGCTCCAGATTGGACATGTTCTCGCTGGACACCACCGACTGGGCGTGGTGCGACACCTGGCGGCCAAGCCCGACTCCGGCCAGGATCAGCGCGATCGCCGCGGTGACCGCGGCGGCGCTCAGGATCACCCGCCGCGTCACGCGCCGCCACAGGGCCCATGTGAGCAGGGTCGGCGGCAGGACCACGACGATGGAGAGCCAGCCCGCGCGGGCGAATGCGAGCAGGACCCCCAGCCCGATGCAGAGCGCGCCGACGCCGTAGAGGAGCCTCGCCCGGCCCCGGTGCTCCAGGGCCGCCAACAAGGCGGCGGGAAGGAGCATCGCGAGAAAGGCGCCGTACGTCCCGTGCTCCCGGAAGAAGGGACGGAATGCTCCATAGGCGTAGGTGGAGGCGACGGTGACCGCCTCGCGCCCCACGTCGCCGGCGAAGAGGACCCGCGCCATTCCAAAGAGGCCCCACGCCGCGCCGGTCAGGACGACGAGGTAGAGCCACCGGGTACGACGAGCCGGATCGTTCGCGATCTGGAAGAAGTAGAGATACCCGAAGAGTACGTACCCTCCCATCATGACCCAGGCCTTCAGCGAGGCCAGGGGCCGCACGCTCCAGGTGGCCGAGAGGAGTACGACGCCGGCAAGCGCCGCGAGCGGCAGGTGGAGGGGCGACGAGGGGAGCGCCCAGTTCCGTTCGAGGACGCTGCGGAGGAACCAGGCGAAGATGGCCACGATCATCATCGGTTCCGTCGGCAGCGTGATGGCGGAACCGCCGCCCAGCATTGCTTCCACGTTGGGAGGCACCGACAGCCAGATGAGCGCCCAGGCCACGTCGGGAGCGCGAAACGCGATGAAGAAGAACGCGACACCGGCGGCGGCGACCGCGGCCAGGAACGGATGGCCGGAAAGGAACCCCGCAAGGACCAAGAGCAGCTCTGCCACGACCACGCCCACCAGGATGGGGCGCTCCGGTCGCGCGGGAACGTCCGCGCGCGCCGCGGCGAGGCTCGTGCTCACGGCGTCGGGGCGCCCCCTCCGTTCGGTGGCGCCGGAGCACGGCGTCCTTCGAGCAGAAGAACCGCGGCGAGGCTCCCCATGAAACCGACCAGGAAGCCCGCGAGCACGATCCACGCTCGCTTGGGCCGCGATTTGTGGATCGGCGGCACCGCCCGATCGAGCACCTGCACCGTCGGCGTGTCACGCGTCTCGCGGATTCGCGACTCCTCCAGCTGCGCGGTGAGCAGTTCGAAGACCTGCTCCTGCACCTTCACGTCCCGCCACAGGCGCATCACGTCCAGGCCGGCGCCCGGCAATCCGGAAACCTGGCGGTTGAGCGCCGCCAGTTGCTGGCGGACGCGACGCACCTCCTCGCTGGAATCGTCGAGCGATTGCCGCAGCACCTGGAGCCGCACCTCCAGGGCGATCTTCTCGCTCATGAGCCGCGCCGCGACCTCCGCCTCCCCCTGGGCCGCCGGCGAGACGGCCGCCAACCGATTCTCCTGCTGATAGCCGCGCAGCCGGTCCTCCGCCGCCGCCAGATCGCTCTTGGCAACCTCCAACCGGCCCTCGATGAACGCGCGCGTCCGTTTCGCGCTCGTGGAGCGGCTTTCGCGGTTGAAGCGATCGAGCTCCTCGACGAACGCGTTCGCGATTTCCGCGGCGACCTTGGGGTCGCGATCGTCCACCTGGATGAGAATGGTCCCCTCGTCGCCGACCTGGAACCGGACGAGACCGTCGAGTTCCTTGGCCGCCTTCTCGGTGTCGCGAACCCGGTAGCGGTGCACGAGGTCGAAGCGCTCGATGATCCGATCGGCCACGGTGCGGCTCTTCAGCACCGAGACGAAGAGATCGCCCAGGGTCGGAGCGCCGGGAATGCGGATGCCGGCGAAGCCGCGGGGGAAGAGCGACGAGAAGGCCGCCGTACCGAGATCGTCCTCGGTCGGTGGCAGGAGCACGGCGCGCGCGGTGTACCACTTCGGGAGCAGGAGGCTCACGACGAGCGCGATCAGCGTGATCGCCGCGACGTTCACGACCAGAAACCGAGAGCGGCGGCGGACGATCTCGAGAAGATCCCCCGCCGTGGGGGCGCCGGAGGGGCGCTTCATGACGGCGCCGGCGCCGGACGCGGCGTCGCGCGGCTCGTGGTCACCCGGCACGGTCACTTCGTCGCCTCCCGCACCACGAGGTAGATGGTCGCCACCTGCGCGGCCGTGGTGAGCACGTCGCGTACGGTGCCCCAGACGTTGCCCGGCTCCTTGGCCGGGACCCAGACGATGTCGCCGGCGCGAAGCGGACCGGCGTCGGACGCTCCCACCGGGCGCCCGGTCGCGGCCAGGGTGACGCGCGCCCGGCTCTTGTTGGCGCGCGACGTGTAGCCGCCCGCCGCACGGATGTAGTCGGAGACGTTTCGGCCCTCGACGAAGGGAACGTGGCCCGGCGCCTTGACCTCTCCCTGCACCATGACCGTGAGCGCACGGCGCGGGACGACGATGCGGTCGCCGTCGAGAAGGACCACGTCCTCCCCCTCGGTGGCGATGCTGAGCGCACGGCGCTCGCGCGTGACGGCGATCAGGTAATCGCGCTCCCCGGCGGGGAGAACGCCCTCCTGCTCGCGGGCCAACCGCAAGAACGCCGAGTCGCGCAGGGCCCCGTCCGTCGCGCGCTCGATGCGGATCGACGCGCGATCGGCCCATTCGGTGAGCCCGCCCGCGCGCTCCAGAAGCGCCGAGACGCGATCGACGCCGTCCGCGATCGAATAGGGTCCGGGGCGCGCCACCTCTCCCTCGACCACGGCGCGCGCGGACTCCCGCCAATGCGCGATCGCGGGGACGAAGATCCGATCCCCCGGCTCGAGCAGCGGATCCTCGGGTCCCCCGGGCGCGGCGAGCGCCGCCGCCAAATCGAGCGCCTGGTGTTCCGGCGGCGTGTCCGCTTCCGCGCGGCTCCATTCCGCGGAGGCGAGCGCGGCCTGCGGCAGCGCGCCTCCCGCGACGGCGACGAGCGTCGTGGCCCGGTCTCCCGGCGCCAGGTCGTACCACCCGGAGTGCGCGACCGCACCCCCGATCTCCACGCGTCGCGATATGGGCGGGATCACGATCACGTCGGTTTCGAAGACGAGCGGATTGGCGTCGCGATCACCCGTCCGATCGAACCGAACCAGGTCGACCCAGAGGGAGTCCTCCCCGCGCCGCACGAGGATGCCGCGGCGCGCCCCCGTGGCGGAGACGCCTCCCGCCGCGGCGATGACGTCCGCCGCGCGCACCGGTGCCTGCACGAGCACGGCGCCCGGATTGGCGACGTCGCCCACGACCACCGCGCGGAATCGGCGCGGGCGATGGAGCGTCAGCACGAATCCCTTGCCGCGAATGAAGGGCCGGAGGATCTCGCGCGCCCGCGCATCGAGTTCGGAAAGCGTCAAGCCGGCGACTTGGATCGCTCCGGCGTCGGGCAGAAGGAGTTCGCCGGTCGGTCCGACGCGGAGAATCTTCGGGTCGAGCAGATCGGACGAGCGAAAGGCGAGCTCGTCCCCGGGACCGATGCGGTAGGTTTCCGGATCCACCCTGCCGGCGAAGGCGGGCGCCTCGCCGAAATCAGCCGAAAGCCCCCTTCCCGCCGCCTGCGCCGCCGTGGCGTCCAGGCCGCCCGATGGGGGCGCCGCTTGGCCATAACCAACTGTCACACAACAGAGTAACGCGACTCCACCGAACAGCGCCGGGAGACGCAGGGGTTCGTATCGTCGGGAAGGGTTCAAGCGCATCATGATGCCACGGCGCTGGGCGCGTTCCAAGTCCCGTCGGGGCATGGTTAGGGGGCCTGCGCCCCGGGGAGGAATCGCCGCGCGCGGCGCCACAGTCCTTGCCACTCGTGCTTCCGAACCACCAGAAGCAACCAGGCGATCCAGACCGCGATTCCCAGGCCCATCTGCGGCAGCGTCTGCGGCCGCCAGGCGACGAGGCCCAGGAAGAGGGCGAAGGAGGCGAGCGCCAGACGGCGGTTCGCCGGTCCGAGGCGGAAATTCGCGCGGCGCCGCGCCAGCACGTAGTGGAGCACCATGTGCGTCGCGTGGGCGAAGACATAGGCGATCACGACGCTCTTCAGACCGAACCGCGGCTCCAACATCAAGAACCCGACGATCATCGCCGCCCCGTAGACCATGTCGAACAGAACCCACGGCCTCAGGCGATTTCGGGGAACCAGCCAGATGCCGAACATCCAGGCGGCGCATCGGAAGAAGTCCCCCAGGAACTGAATCGGCAGGAGTTCGAGCGCGGGAACGAACTTGTCGGAGTAGAGGAGCGGCACCCAGAGCGGCGATCCGATGACCAGGGCCGTCAGCGTCGCCGTCGTCGCGAGGAAGCCGAGGCGAACCGCGTTGCGCATCGGATCGGCGGCGTCCTCGTCGCGCGGCTTCCCGGCGATCTCGGGCCAGACGTTGGCGGTGATGGAGTTCAGCACGAGCGCCATCACCATGCTCGAGACCCCGATGCACACCTGGTAGATCCCGTTGGCGGAAAGCCCGAGGCGCTCGACCAGAATGCTCCGGATGACGAGCAGCGTCACCGTCGAGGAAAACCCGACCAGGAGCGAGGCGCCGCCGTACCGTATCAGCGGCCGCCACAGATCGCGGTCGATCCCCCAGGGGCGCGGGCCGACGCTCGTATGCGGCCGCAGCATCCGGCCCGCGATCCATGCCCAGATCGCGGCGATCACCACGAGCTGGGCGACGGCGCCCTCCACGCGGAAGAACCACGCCAGCGGCACGATCGTCGCGATGCCGATCAGGGCGATCGTGGTGGTGAGGAGCGCGTTCGAGCGAACAGCCTCGTGGCCCTGCAGCATCGAGATGCGAACGGAGGCGACGGCGCTGAAGGGCACGGCCACCGCGCCGAGCATGACCGCCCAGGCGAACGCCGGATCGCGATAGATGAGCGTGGCCAGCCACGGCGCCAGGACGATCGACGCGAGCGCCAGGACGCCCCCGATTCCCCACGCGATCGTACGCCCCGCCGCCTCCACCCGCTGGATTCGGGCGACGTCGGCGCGGGCGCGGGCGTCCGCGATCATCGTCACGATGCCGCTGCCCACGCCGAGCGTCGCGAGGGGGACGAGGACCGCGCTCAGGGTCGAGAGCTGCGCCAGAATGCCGGTCCCCTCCGGACCCAGCCACGCGGCGAGGATCTTGGCGCGAATGATGGCCGCGATGACGGCGGCGATCGATCCGAGCCCCAGGATCGCCGTGGAGCGGGCAAGACGGCGCACGGGGGGCGGGCTAGCGGGACCCGTAGGTCCGTTCGTAATAGTGGCGGAACTCGCCGGTCCGGATCGGCTCCCACCAGTCACGGCGGGAAACGTACCAGTCGATGGTGTCGGCGATGCCCTTCTCGAAGGGGACGCTGGGCTGGAATCCGGTCGCGCGCGCGAGTCGCGCGGCGTCGATGGCGTAGCGCCGGTCGTGTCCCGGACGATCCGTGACGTGCGTGAGGAGCGTGGCGGGCTTCTTCAGGTGCGCGAGGATCGCGCCGGCGATCTCCAGCACGGAGCGTTCGTTGCCGCCGGCGATGTTGAAGGTCATTCCCTCCGTGTCGTCGGCTTCGAGCAGCGCGACGATCGCCCGGCAGTGGTCCGCGACGTGGATCCAATCGCGCACGTTCTTCCCGCTGCCGTAGACCGGAAGCGGTTTGTCCTCGAGGGCGTTCGTGACGAAGAGCGGGATCAGTTTCTCGGGAAACTGGTAGGGCCCGAAGTTGTTGCTGCACCGGGTCACGATCGTCGGCACGCCGTAGGTGGCGAAATAGGCGTACGCCAGCCGGTCCCCGCCGATCTTCGAAGCCGCGTAGGGATTGCGCGCCAGGAGCGGCGCCTCCTCGGTGGCCTCGCCCGACAGAATCTCGCCGTACACCTCGTCGGTGGACACCTGGACGAACCGCTTCACGCCGACCCGCCGCGCCTCCTCCAGCAGGACGAAGACCCCGACGGTGTCGGTCAGCAGGAACTCCTGCGCGTTTTCGATCGAACGGTCGACGTGCGTCTCCGCCGCGAAGTTGACGACGACGTCGCAGTCGCGCATCGCCTCGGCCACACGGTCCCGGTCGCAGATATCCCCCTTCAGGAACCGGTAGCCGGCGTCGTCCTTGACCGAGTCCAGATTGGCCAGGTTCCCGGCGTAGGTCAGTTTGTCCAGCACGGTCACCCGGGCGCCGGGGAATTCCCGGCGGAGGTGATGCACGAAGTTCGATCCGATGAACCCCGCGCCCCCCGTGACGAGGATGTGCGCGGCGGAAAGATCGAGCCCCTTCGCCATCGTGTCAGCCGTCCTTTCGGGACCAGTCGTACGGAATGTGTCCCGTGTGGGGATCCGCGCGCACTTCGTCGGGGTCGGCGTAGTCGTACGGCTCGGTCGGCATGTTGACCAGCATCGCCGGCTCCTGGCTGATGCATTTCATTCCGTGCCAGACGCCGTTCGGAATCGTGATCAGAATGGGGTTCCGCTCTCCCATGAAGAATTCGTTGAGGACGCCTTTCGTGGGCGAGTCGTCCCGCTCGTCGTACAGGACCACCTTCATCATCCCCTTCACGATCACGAAGTGATCGGTCTGCTTCCGGTGATAGTGCCATCCCTTCACCACGCCGGGGTACGCCACCGAGATGTAGCTCTGCCCGAACTTCTGGAAGAAGGGATCGTCGCAGCGGAGCATCTCCATCAGGTAGCCCCGCTCGTCGGGGATCAGGCGCAGCGTCTTCACGTGGACGCCGTGAATCGTCTTCATGCGGGCCTCCCCACCGAGGTGTATGCGAATCCAAGCCGGCGGACAGCCGGCGGGTCGTAGACATTTCGAAGATCGACGATCGCCCGGCGCCGCATCAGGCGGCGAACGCGTGCGAGGTCGAGCCGCCGGAACTCGTTCCATTCCGTGACGATCACGAGCACGTCCGCCCCGCGGGCCGCCTCGTACGCGTTGGCGGCGAACACGACGCCCTTGGGCGCCCCGGGGGTCGTGTCGCGCACCGCGGGATCGTACACGCGGATCGACACGCCGTGGCGGCGCAGGGCGCGGATGATGCCGAGCGACGGCGCATCGCGCATGTCGTCGGTGTTGGGCTTGAACGAGAGCCCGAGGATCGCGACCGTGCGCGCGCCCCGGCCGCTCAGCGCGCCGCGAATCTTGTCCACGGCGACGCGACCCTGCGCCTCGTTCGCCTCGATGGCGCCTCCGACGACGCGCATCCGCACGCCGGCGGCACGGGCGAAGTGGCGCAGCGCCTTGGTGTCCTTCGGCAGGCAGGAGCCGCCGTAGCCCGGTCCGGGATGCAGGAACTTCGGCCCGATCCGACCGTCCAGCCCCATCGCCTTCGCGACGTGGTGGACGTTGGCGCCCAGCGCGTCCGCGAGATTGGCCATCTCGTTGATGTAGGAAATCTTCGTCGCCAGGAACGCGTTCGACGCGTACTTGATCAGCTCGGCGGTGCGAAGATCGGTGACCAGGGCCGGGGTCTCGATGAGATAGAGAGGGCGGTACAGGTCGCGCAGGATCGTTCGCGCCTTGGGCGCGTCGGTTCCGATGATGATCCGATCGGGCCGCATGAAATTGTCGACGGCCGATCCCTCGCGCAGGAATTCGGGGTTCGACGCGACGTCGAACCGCACGCGGCGCTTGGCGTGCTTGGTCAGGAACGCGTGCAGCCGTTCGCCCGTTCCCACGGGAACGGTGCTCTTCTGCACGACGAGCCGATAGGACGTCATCGCGCCGGCGATCGTCTTGGCCGCGGCGAAGACCTGGCGGAGATCCGCGCTGCCGTTCGCACGGGACGGGGTGCCGACGCAGAGGAAGATGACCTCCCCCCAGGCGGTCGCTTCCGCGAGCGACGTGCTGAAGCGTAGCCGGCGCTCCCGGACGTTTCGCGCCACCAGATGCTGCAGTCCCGGCTCGTAGAACGGAATCTCCCCGTTCCCGAGTCGCGCGATCTTTTCGCCGTCGACGTCCACGCACAGTACATCGTTTCCGAAGTCGGCGAATCCCGCCCCGGTGACGAGTCCGACGAATCCCGTTCCTACGACGACGAGTCGCATGCGTTCCTCAACGGCCCGCCTCGCGGCGCACGCGCGCCCGGGCGTCCTGATAGAGATCGGTCAGGGTGCGGTCCAGCGGAATCCGCGGCGACCACGCGGTCCGCGCGCGAATCTTGCCGGGATCGCCAACCAGGTAATCGACATCCCGCGATCGCGTCCGCGCCGGATCGACGACCACGTCCGCGCGCACGCCCGCCAGCGCCAGGAGGCGGTCCAACAGATCGCGGAGGCGATGCCCTTCCCCGGTGCAGACATTGTAGGCCTCCCCCGGCTCGCCCCGCTCGGCCAGCGCGCGGTACGCGGCGACGACATCGCGAACATCACCATATTCCCGCACGGCCTCCAGATTGCCGACCTGAATTTCCGGCGGCTGGATCCCCGCGTCGATGCGCGCGATCTGCTCCGCGAACGCCGCCAGGGCGAACCGCGGGCGCTGCCCGGGCCCCGTGTGCGAGAACGTCCTCGTGCGGATGACGCGAAGGCCGTAGGTGGCGGCATACAACTCCCCCAGCCCGTCCTGCGCGGCCTTGCTGAGCGCGTAGGGGTTTCGCGGCCGCAGCGGCGCGTCCTCGCGCAGCCCGCTTCCGGCGCTGCCGGAGCCGTACGCGTCGGCGGAACCGACGAGGATCACGGTCGCCTCCGCCGCCTCGACGCGAACGGCTTCCAGGAGGTTCAGCGCCCCGCCGGCGTTGACGCGGTACGTTTCGGCCGGTCGCTCCAGCGACGTGGCGCCCGAGGACTGCGCCGCCAGGTGAACGACCACCTCGGGGCGCGTCGCGCGGACCACGGCGGACAACGCCTCGGGGTCGGTGATGTCCCCGCGATGATACGAGGCGAGGCGCGCCAACTCCCGGGCCTCCCCGGACAGCGACTCCCGCGCCGGCGAGTCGGTGCCGTGGATCTCCGCATCGTCGCCCCACCGGTCCAGCAGGTGGCGGCCGACGAAGCCGGCGACGCCGGTGACGAGGAGCCGCAACGTTTACCGCTCGCGCCAGTAGGCGAGCATGTCCTGAAGCGTCTGTTCGAACGGAATGACGGGCTCCCAGCCCGTCGCCTTCCGGAACTTCGAGGCGTCGCCCAGGAGCACGGGCACGTCGGACGGACGCAGCCGCGACGGATCGGTTTCGACCTTGATCTTCACCTTCGACATCTTCAACAGGTAGTCGAGCATGTCCTTGATGACCCACGCGCGTCCCGAGCAAAGGTTGTACTCCTCGCCCGGCTCGCCCTTCTCCAGGGCCAGCCAGTATCCCTTCACGATGTCGCGCACGTCGGTGAAGTCGCGCCGCGCATCCAGGTTCCCCACGTGAAGCACCGGCTCGCGGCGGCCCTTCTCGATGTCGGCGATCTGTTTGGCGAAGTCGCTGCAGACGAACACCGGGCCGCGTCGCGGTCCCTCGTGGTTGAAGCCGCGGGTGCGAACGACGTGGAGCCCGAAGGACTTGAAGTATTGGTAGCCGAGCATGTCCTGCCCCACCTTGCTCACGGCGTAGGGCGACAGGGGGCGCAGCGGGTTGGTCTCCCGAATCGGCAGCTCGTTCTCGTGGACCAGCCCGTACTCCTCGCTGGAGCACGCCAGCTGGATCCGGGTCTTGAGGTTCGTCTTCTTCACCGCCTCGAAGATGTTCAGCTGTCCGATGATGTTCGTCACCAGCGACTCGGTCGGAGCCGTCCACGAGGTCGGGACGAACGACTGGGCCGCGAGGTGGAAGATGCGGTCGGGACGGACGGCCTCGATGACGTCGCGCGTCGACGAGGCGTCCCGCAGATCGCACTCCGTCAGCGAGATTTTGTCGCGGAAGTGTTCGATGTTCTCGGTCCGGCTCCGCCAGCGGAGGATGCCGTGGATCTCCACGTTCTTGAGCGTCAGCATGTAGTCCACGAGGTGACTTCCGGCGAATCCGGTGACTCCGGTGACCAGCACTTTCATGCGTTCATCCTTTCGGGTGGTGGCGAGGAGGCCACCGAGGCGTCGAACGCGGCCACCGCCGCCTTCGGATCGCTTGCCTCGAGTATCGGCCTACCCACGACGACGTAGTCGGCTCCGAGCGCGAACGCTTCGGGCAGCGAGAGCGTGCGCTTTTGATCGTGCGCCGCGTCGCCGGGCCCACGGATGCCGGGTGTGACGATCAGGAAGGGAGCGGGCAGCGTGCCGCGCAGCGCGGCGAGTTCCTGGGGAGAGGCCACGACCCCGTCGGCCCCCGCCTCGCGCGCCAGGCGCGCCAGCCCCAAAACCTTTTCCTCGAGCGACGTGTTCGGGTTCCAGAGCGCGGGAATCTCGGTCCCGTCGAGGCTGGTGAGCATCGTGACCGCCAGCACGCGCGGGGAATGCCCCGATGCGCCGTCGCCGAGCGCCCGCGCGGCCTGCGCCGCGGCCGCGATCATCGCCGGCCCCCCGGCGGCGTGGATGGTCAGGAGCGAGACGGGCAGCCCCTCCAGCGCCCGCACGGCCTTCTCCACGGTCGCGGGGATGTCGTGCAACTTGAGATCCAGGAAGATGCGCTTGTGGCGCTCCGCCAACGCTTGGACGGCGTCGCGTCCGGCCTTGGCGAACAATTGAAGTCCGACTTTGTACCATAGGATCGAATCGCCGAGGCGATCGACGTGCCCCAGCGCCCGATCGAGATCGGGCTGGTCGAGCGCGACGATCAGACGGTCCCGGACGCGCGGCCCCTCGCTCATGACGAACCTCCCGACGCGGCGCGCGTCGCGCGCGCGTTCTCTCGTTGGGCCTTTCCGGCGCGGATGACGCCGCGTCCCTCGGGCACGATCATGGCCCCGATCACCGCGTCGACCGAGTGCTCGCGCATGCCGCGGACGTAGTCCGCGATGCCCGCGACGCACGACTCGGGAAGCCCGGGATCCGCGAACATCGCGGTTCCGATTTCGACGGCGACGCACCCCGCCAGCAGGAACTCCAGCGCGTCCGCGGGTTTCGCGATGCCTCCCATGCCGACGACGGGAATGTCGACCGCCTGCACGACCTCCCAGACCTTCGCCAGGGCGAGCGGCTTGATCGCCGGGCCCGAGAGTCCGCCGAGTACGGTGCCGAGAATCGGCTTCCGCGTTCGGCTATCGACCGCCATGCCGACGAACGTGTTGACCAGCGAGACGGCGTCGGCGCCGTGATCGGCGCAGGCCTCCGCGATCTCGGCGATCCGCGTGACGTTCGGCGTCAGCTTCGCGATCAACGGCAGACGCGTCAGGGGCCGAATCGCCGTCATGACGTCGCGTGCGTTCCCCGCGTCGGTCGAGTAGCGCATGCCGTGCGGCCCCACGTTGGGGCAGGAGATGTTCACTTCGATCGCGTCCGCGACGCCGGACGCGTCCACGCCGCGCACCAGTTCGCAGAACTCCGCGACGTCTTCCCCCTCCACCGAGACGATGCGGGCGCACGGCAGGTCACGCAGGATCGGGACCTTTACCGCGTGGTACCCCTCCAGCCCGGGATTCTCGATGCCGATCGAGTTGAGCATGCCGGCCGCCGTCTCCACGACGCGTGGCGGCGGATTTCCGGCGCGCGGCCGGAGGGTGACCGTCTTCGTGACGATGCCGCCGATCGCTCCCAGATTGACCAGCCGCTCGTACTCCCGTCCGTACCCGATGATTCCCGACGCGACGAGGACGGGATTTCGAAGCTCCAGCGATCCGATGCGGACGCGAAGATCCGGCTTCGTCGCGGGGGTCATGGCAGTCGCTCCCAATCGACCGCGGTCGCGTCGTAGACGGGGCCCTCGACGCACATCGCGGGATAGCCGGCGCCGTCGTGTTCGGGACGGAGCGGAATCGGGCACCCGCGGCAGGCGCCCACGCCGCATGCCATCGGCCCCTCCAGCGACGCCTCGCAGCGCACGCCGCGGTCCCGGGCGAAATCGGCGACCGCGTGGAGCAGCCCATGCGGTCCGCAGGTGAAGATCTCGGCCGTGTCGGGCGTGTGCCCGGCTTCCTCCCACTCGCGCTGCAAGAGGTCGAGAACGCTTCCGTGGTACCCGACCGAGCCGTCGTCGGTGGCCAGATGGAGTCGGCCGCCGCGGACGTCGCGGTATCCGTAGAGCTCGTATTTCGATTTCGCGCCGAAGAGGAATACGTGGGGTCGCTTGCGTTCGCGCAACCTCCGCGCGAGGAACAGAAGCGGGGCGACGCCCCGTCCGCCCGCCACCAAGAGCGAGGTCTTCTTCTTGCGCGAAATCTGAAATCCCACTCCAAGCGGGCCGATTAGGTCGAGCTCGCGTCCCTTCGGATGCATCGACAGGATGCGCGACCCGCGACCCACGACCGAGTAGTAGATGCGGATCGCGCGGATGCGCCCGCGCTCGAAGAACCCCTCGAGGCTATAGGGCCGGCGCAGCAGGGGCTCCCCGTCGGTGGACAGGCGCAGGTGGACGAATTGCCCGGGCTGGGGCTTCGAGAATTGCCGTGGCACGCGAAGCGTGAGCAGGAAATTGCCGCGCGTCAGTTCGCGGTTTTCGATGATGGTGCAGTCGACCTGGTTCATCGCGTGGGCGTGATGTAGATCGTGGTGGAATCCGACGGCTCCGCGACGGGCGGCGGGGCCGTGGGCCCCACGGGCGGGGCCGAACCGGATGAATCCGGGGACGAGGCGCGGAGCGAATCGGCCGGCGCGCGCGGCGGGCGGTTCGCGGTCTGAATGGAATCGGCGGTGGCGCGGGCCAGGGAGTCCGCGCGCGCGCGCGCGATCGAGTCCGCGGGACTGGTCCGATCGGAAGGCGGCGTATACGATTTCCCGAGAAGCGCCGCACGGCGGGCGGCAAGCGACTGGATCAATTCCGGGGGAAGGTCGGACCCCTTCACGCGCGTCGTGTCGGGCTGCGCCAGGAGATCCGCCTCGTCCGGCTCCTCCGGAAGGAACCGCCCCGCTCCGGTCGTATCGGGGTTCGCGATCAGCGAGTCCAGGAGCGCGGACCGCGCATCGGTCCGGCCGCTCCAGCGCGTCCAGAAATAGAGGGCCGATTCGGCGAAGCGCGTGCCGCGGTACCGCACCGCCATGGTGTCGGTCATCGCCTGGGCGCGCACCGTGTCGCCACGATCCACGGCGGTGATCCAGAGCCGCGCATACGCCGACTTGGGCGCGTAAATGCTGTTGGGGAACTCACGCTCCACGGTCTCGTACTGCAGCATGGCGGAGTCGGGTCGGTCGAGCTGGAAGTAGTAGAGCTCGGCGACGAGGAACGCGGCCCTTGCCTGCGCCTGCGTGGTGTCCGCTTCGATGCGCTCCCGATACTGCCGCAGGGCATCCAGGCCCTGCGACCGGCGGATCGCCTGGGACTGGAATTCCGACGGCGGACCCTGGCGCAGTTTTTCGTATTCCTGGGCCGCGGCGTCGTAGTCGCCGAGCGCGGATTCGTACAAATAGCCGATGCGAAACTGCGCGTCGTACGCGGTCAGCGTGTTCGGGTGCAGTTCCACAAGGCGCCGGTAGCCCTCGATCGCCTCCTCGACGCGCCCGGTGCGGGCCTGCACGTCGTGGAGCCGCAGCATCAGCTCTCCCTCGCGATTCAGCGTGATGGCGTTCGGGCGCCATTCCTCCAGATAGGTCGTGGCTTCCGCGTAGCGCCCCAGGTCCCGCAGCGCTTCGGCGCGCCGGAGGGCGATGTCGAGGCGATACGTCGAGCGCTCCTCCGCGCGCAGGGCGCGCTCGTAGACCTTGACGGCGCTATCGGCGCGATCGATCTCCACGAGCGCGTCGGCCGTGCGGCGCAGGGCATCGGAGTTCTGCCGACGGCCCGAGGCGACGGCGACGGCGCGCGCGTACCAGTCGAGCGCCGCGGCATACTCGCGCTGCGCCGCGCGGGATTCGCCCGCGTGGAAGTAGAGATCCCAGCGCCGTTTCAGTTTCGGGTACTTCCCGTCCACCTCGATGAAGATCGAGTCCGCCTGCGCGTAGTCGCGGCGCTTGAGACGGGAGAGGCCCTGCAGCAGACGCGCCTCCGGGCGGAACGGGCTTTCCGGATACGTCTGGTGGAAGTCCTCGAATCGATGAATGGCCGTGAGGTAGTCCCCTTTGCCGTAGGTGGCCGCCGCGAGCAGAAACGCGGCGTCGTCCGCCCACTTGCTCTTGGGGTAGTCGGTGAGCACCTTCGTGCATTGACGTATGGTCATGTCGTATCGGCTGGCAGCCTCGGGCGCCACACCCGCGACGGCGCTTCGCTCCTGCGCCTTTTGGCCCTCCTTGTAGTACTTCTTCGCCAGATAAAAGGTGTTGAAGTACGCGCAGCCGGTGGTGAGGAACGCCACGAGAATGAGCCCGAGCACCCATGGCCCGGAGATCGAAAGTCGCATCTGACCCCGATCGTACCACGGCCCACGCGGCCCTTCTATCGTGCGATGGCGCCTGAAGATCAGGCGCGCCCGGCCGGCACTTCCGCCCGGTAGGCGATCCGTCCGCCGACCAGCGTCAGGAGGATCGTTCCGGACAGTTCCCACCCCTCGAACGGCATGTTCTTGGCCTTGGAGGCGAATTCCTCCGCCCGAACGGTCCACCGCTGCTCCGGGTCGAACACGGTGACGTCCGCGGGGAGGCCGGCGGCCAGCGTTCCCCCCTCGCGTCCCAGCACCGCGAGCGGATTGCGGGTCATGCGCAGGATCAGGTCGGAAAGGGACAGGTGTTTCGGCTCCACGAGCGCTTTCAGGTACAGACCCAGCGCCGTTTCCAGTCCCACGATCCCGAAGGGGGCGTTGTCGAAGTCGCCGTCCTTGTCGATGTCGGTGTGGGGCGCGTGGTCGGTGGCGAGGCAGTCGATCGTGCCGTCCACGACCCCCTGAAGGAGGGCCTCGCGGTCGCGCGCGGACCGAAGCGGCGGATTCATCTTCGTGTTCGTGTCGTAGGTCGCGACGGCCTCGTCGGTCAGGACCAGATGGTGCGGCGTCGTCTCGCCGGTCATCGGAATGCCCCGCTCCTTGGCTCGGCGCAAGATCTCCACGGTCCTGGCCGCGCTCATGTGCGCCACGTGAACGCGTCCCCCGGTCGCCTCCGCGAGAAGCGCGTCGCGCGCCACCATGACGCTCTCGGCGGTGTCCGGAATGCCCTTCAGTCCCGTGCGCGTCGACACCCAGCCCTCGTGCACGACGCCGTTCCCCTTCAGATCGGGGTCCTCGGCGTGCTGGATGATCGGAACGCCAAGCGGCTTGGTCAGCTCCAGGGCCCGGCGCATGATCTCGGCGTTCTTCACGGGCTTGCCGTCATCGGTGAAGGCGATGACCCCGGCGGAGGCCAGGTCCTCGAACTCGACGAGCGCGTTTCCCTCCTGGCCGATCGTGACCGCGCCGATCGGAAGGACATGGCAGGCGCCCGATTCGCGCGCGCGGCGCACGACGTACTCCACGCGCGGCCGATCGTCGAGAGGCGGCGAGGTGTTCGGCATGCACGCGACGGTCGTGAAACCGCCGCGCACCGCGGCGCGCGTGCCCGTCGCGATCGTTTCTTTTTCCTCCTGCCCGGGTTCGCGGAGATGGACGTGAATGTCGATCAGGCCCGGGCAGACAACCGCGCCTTTGACGTCGATGATCTCGACGGCCTTGTTGCCGCGAAGCGCGGCGGGCGCGTCCTCGCCGAGGCCCGCGATCTTGCCGTCTTCGATCCAAAGATCCTGCACGCGGTCGATGCCGCGCGCGGGATCGAGGACCCTACCGCCGCGGAGACAGAGTGGGTTCGTCATGGCGCTTCGTTGCCTCCACGGTGTGGGTTTCGGTCGCGGCGCCCGTGCTGCCGCCGGTGGCGGCGCCGCTGTCGGTGGGTGGATCGCCGGCCCCCTTCTGGGCGGCCAGGAGATACAGCACGGCCATGCGTACCGCCACGCCGTTCGTGACCTGCTCGAGAATCACCGAGTGCTCGCCGTCGGCCACGTCCTGCGCGATTTCGACCCCCCGATTCATCGGCCCGGGGTGCATCACCAGGACGTCGGGCTTCGCGCGGCGGAGCCGCTCGCGCGTGACGCCGTGGACCCGCGAATACTCGCGCAACGACGGGTACAGCCCCGCGCGCTGCCGCTCCAGTTGAATGCGGAGGATGTTCACGACATCCGCTCCTTCGATCGCGGCGTCGACGTTCGGGGCGACCTCCACGCCGAATCGCTCCACGTCGGCGGGCATCATCGTGGTGGGCCCGGCGATCGTCACCGAGGCGCCGAGTTTCACCAGCCCCCAGATGTTGGACCGGGCCACGCGGCTGTGGAGGATGTCCCCCAGAATCGCGACCCGCAGCCCTTGGATCCGGCCCTTGTGCTCGCGCATCGTGAAGATGTCGAGCAGCCCCTGCGTCGGGTGTTCGTGCGTCCCGTCGCCGGCGTTGATGACGCCCGCGTCGAGGACCCGCGCCAGGTAGTGCGGCGCGCCGGACGCCTGGTGGCGGACCACCACGAGGTGAATCCCCATCGCCTGGATGTTGCAGGCGGTGTCGCGGAGCGTCTCGCCCTTCGACACGCTCGAGCCCGATGTCTGGAAGTTGACCGTATCCGCGGAGAGGCGCTTCTCGGCCAGTTCGAAGGAGAGCCGCGTTCGCGTGCTCGGCTCGAAGAAGAGGTTCGCGGCGGTGAGACCGCGCAGCGACGGCACCTTGGGAATGGGACGGTCGAGCACCTCGCGCATCGAGCGCGCGGTGTCGAGAATGCCGCTGATCTCGTCGGCGGAGAGGTCCTCCAGGCCGAGAAGATCCTTCCGGTTGGCGATCATGTGAGCAACTCCCCGATGGCCACCGCGTCGTGGCCATCGATCTCCTGGACCTTCACCATGATGACCTCGCGGCGCGAGGTGGGAACGTTCTTGCCGACGAAATCGGCGCGGATGGGGATCTCGCGATGCCCGCGGTCCACCATGACGGCAAGCTGGATGGCGCGGGGACGGCCGAAATCGATCACCTCGTCGAGCGCGGCGCGGACCGTTCGCCCGGTGAAGAGCACGTCGTCCACGAGTACGACGACCTTGCCGTCGATCGGAACCGGGATGTTGGTCTGCCCCACGACCGGCTGGGGACCGACGGTCTGGAGGTCGTCGCGGTACAGGGTGATGTCGAGCGCTCCGACCGGGACGTCGTGCCCTTCGAACTCCTTGATCTTGGCCGCGACGCGGTGCGCCAAGGGGACGCCCCGACGACGGATGCCGGCCAGGACGACTTCCTGGGCCCCGCCGTTTTTTTCGATGATCTCGTGAGCGAGACGGGTGATCGCCCGGCGAACCCCATCGCCGTCAACGATTTCCGCCTTCTCACGGACGTGGTCCACGCTCTCGCCGGTGGTCACGAAAAAGCCCCTTTCCGATCTGCGGCCCGGAAAGGGGTGCGGCGTGTTCGTGGCACGCTGGTGCCGCGGCTGTCGCCGGTGGGGCGGCGGCTGCGGCGGTCCCCTTTCTAGTCTCGCGGAACTAGTTTTAAGGGTCTGCTGCGGCATCGCGGTGGTCGCGAGGCCGG
>QJVW01000096.1 GCA_003235575.1 Candidatus Eiseniibacteriota bacterium
GACGGAGTTCAGCAGGTTTCCCTCGGGCTCGACGCGGAGCGGGCGTGGAGGGTCCGCCGCCAAGGCGGCGGGCGGGGCGAAGGTCAGCAGGAGACCGAAAAGGAAAAAAGCCGCGGCGCGGCGCGCCGGGAAACACGCGCCGCGCCCAGGGAAGTTGCGGCTAAAACTCGATGTACACGTCATCGGAACCCCGATCCGAGACGGGTACGGACGTCGCCTGGCGTGGTCCGATGAACGACCCCGCCCGCTGCAGATAGAACCGATCGGTGACGTACTCGTCCGCGAAGAGGGCGCCGGGATTCGGCAGCGCCGAATCGAGAGCCGGAGACGGCTCCGAGGCGACCCGGTCGACGATCTGGATGATGCCGTTCGGCTGGTCGCCGAGCGTCGGATGGAGTTCCTGGGCGTCCGGAGTCGACAGGGACGAGCCCGTCGCGGGCCGCGCGGCCGGCGCGGTCGGTGCGTCGGGCGCGATCGCCACCGTCTCGGCGGCGGGCTCGGTCCGGGCGTCTTCCGTGGTCGCCGTCTCCACGACCGGATCGTCGGACGTGGTCGCGATCAACCCGGTGGTGCCGGGCGTCACGGTCGTGTCCTGCGGCTGCCGCACGAGGAAGAGGACCACGAGCACGGCCACGGCGGCCGCACCGGTCGCCAGCACCGGCCGGAGTCGGTCGAACGCGAACAGGCCCTGCAGCCACTCCACCATCGTCGGGCGCATGGCCTCTCCCGAGCGAATCCGCGCCATCAAATCGTCTTCGAAATGCGGGGCGAGTTCGGGAGCGGGCGCCTTCGCCAGGTCGCCGAGGAGCGCCAGGGTGCCCTTCAGCTCCCGCAAGGAGTGGGAGCACCGGCGGCAACCAAGCAGGTGCGCCTCGAAGGAGCGCCGCTCGGACTGACTCAACGCGTCGTCGAGGAATGCGGAAAACAGCGATTCAGTGGACCGGCAGTTCATACGTCCTCCAGACCGAGATGGGGCCGCAGTCGCTCCTTCAGCATCAGCCGGGCGCGATTGATGCGGGATCGCACCGTGCCGCCCGGAATGCGGAGAATCTGCCCCACTTCCTCATAGCTAAGACCTTCGACATCCCGAAGCACCACCGCCTCGCGGTAGCGAGGGGGAAGTTTGCGGAGCGCTTCGGCGACCTTGGACCGGATTTCTCCGGCGTTCAGATCCTCGTCGGGCAGGGGCTTCGCGTCGGGGAACGGAAGCCCTTGCCCGCCGGTTTCCTCTTCGAACGCGTCGAGGCTGAATGTCCCCTTGTGCCTCACGCGGCTACGGATTTCGTTCTTCGTCAGGTTGACCGCGATGGTGAAGATCCAGGTCGAGAACTTGCCGCTCTTCCGGTACCGCTCCCGGTTCCGGAAGACGCGTAGAAAAACCTCCTGGGAGATCTCCTCCGCCCGGTCACGGTCGTTGATGAACCGCGACACGAGGTTCATGATCCGCCCTCGGAATCGCTGGACAAGCGTACGGAACGCGATCTCGGAGCCCTGTGCGCAGCGCTCCATCACGTCTTCGTCGCTCAGCTCAGACAGCGCGTCGAGCCGTTTCAATCGCACAAGCTCCAGTGGCACATTGCCCTCCGGGTTCATTCATTCCTACCCCGGATCGACGGAAGGGTTCCTGAAAATGGCGTTCGCTGGCTCCCCGTCTGATTATCGGCGGGGGCGGGGGCTAGGGAGCCTGGAAAAGCGAAATTCCGGGCGAGGAGGTCTTGGGCCGGGAGGAGGACTTGGCGCGGGCCTCTGCTTCCATGGCCTCGCTGTCGAGCCTCAGGCTGCGGCAAACAATTGCCAACACACGATTTGCGTCCCCGGAGCTCTCCGGACATTCCGCGGCGCGCTGAAGAAGGTCGCGGGCCAACTCCAACTGGCCCCGATCCCGACGAAGCCGTCCCAGGAGCAGGAGCGCGTTTCCGTTCTTCGGATTGAGCTCCACGGCGCGCTCGAGCGAGGCGATCGCCAGATCCGGGCGGCCGCGCGCGATTTGCGTCGTGGCGAGGAATGAATGGCACTCGGATGACTCTCCGCCCGACTCGATGAGACGCTCGAACGCCCATTCCGCCAGAAGCCTGTCCCCCAGGCCGGCCGCCGCGGTCCCGAGCTCGTTGAACAGCGTCGGGCTGGCGATGCCGCGGGAGGCGCTGTCGCGGATCAGGGCAACCCCTTCCCCGGGGTGACCGAGGAGAGCGTAGCACAGCGTCGCCGCCAAGACCTGGCGCGGCGTCTCGAACCCCGACGACCGCGCCGCCTCGAGGATGCCCACCCCACGTCGGGCACTCCCCTCGCGAATTTCCAGATAGGCCACCACCAGGGATTCCTCGCGCGAGACGCCCATGACCGGCAGGAGCCGGCGGTACTGCTTGAGCGCCTCGCGCTCGTCCCCGAGCGAGATGGCCGCACGCGCCCGCAACGACGTCGCCCGGGGATTCTGCGAGAGCCCCTTCACGATGTCGATCGCCTCGCGGTTCCACCCTCCCCGGAACAGGGTCTGCGCCGCCTCGATCCTTAGGTCGGCCTCCGACAGGCCCCGCGTTTCCGCCCAGCGGAGCAACTGGCGGAAGGGCTTTCCCTGGTCCGTGCGGAACAGGAGTGCCGCGTAGGCCGCCACATCCGCGGTGCGGGCCTCCGGCAGGAGCGCCAGCACGCGGATCAGGGTCTCCTCCAGCGCCGGATTGCCGGTTTCCTGGGCGTAACGCACGCCCAGCGTCAGGACGCGCGGATCATCCGGCCGGAGTTCCAGGGCGAGTTCGAGGGCTTGTCTCGCTTCCTCGTAACTCCCGTCCTCGAGCGCGAGGCTGAGGGTCCCGGTGGCGATCCACGCGAAATCGGGGAGGAGCACGTCGGTCCGCTTCAGGTCCGCGATGGCGGCGTCGTAGCGGCGAACCAGCTCATGGGCCAGGGCGCGGAGACCGTACAGTTCCGGGGGTGCGCCCAGCTGGCGCAGCGGCGGGGTCAGGACCTGCACGGCCCCCAGCGCCTCGCCGGAGCGAAGGCGCATGCGGCCCACGAGCATGGCCGCCTCGATGTTCACGCTGTCGGCGGCAAGCGCCCGCTCGCCCCACTCCAGAGCCTCGACATCCAGCCCTACCGTCTCGCAGAGCGTGGCGACGCGTGCGTTCGCGAAGGCGCTGCCGGGCTCCAGGCGGGCCAGCGACTCGGCCCACGCGATGGCCGTCTGGGGCTTCCCATCGGCCTCGGCCAGCACGGAACGCGCCAAAATCGTCATTTCGGGCGGGGGAAAGAGCAGGCTTTGGCCGTGCGCCGTGGGTGGCGCCGTAAGCGCTAGGAGGGAAAGCGCGAAGCCAAGAATCGAAACCATCCTGGGATTTCGTGAACTGTCGCGCATCAGACGTCTCCGATCTCTTTCCATAAAAGGGAACGAGGAAGGCTCGAAGAACCTTCCTCCCCTGATCGAGACGACGCCTAAATTATACCGTCTTAGTCCTCTCCATGCAAGCGTGTAGAGCCGATCGCGGCTTCACCGGAGGGTGCATCGGAGCGAGTGTCGGCCCCGCCGTTGCCGCCCGAATTCCCGTCCCCGCGGCCCCGGCCGCCACGCCGTCCCCGGCCTCCGCGTCGGCGACGACGGCGCCCCTCCCGGTCCTCCCCGGAACGGGCTCCCGATCCGGTCACCGCGTCCTGCGTCGATGCGGCGCGCTTTCCGCCGCCCCGCCGATCGCCGCGCCGATCCCCGCGCTTGTCGCCCTGCCGCTCGCCGCGCGCGCCGGTCCGGCCAGTCACCTTCTCGAAATGAAGCAAGGCGTCCCGGGCGGCCTCCTGCTCGGCCTCCTTCTTGTTCTTCCCGTGCCCGCGTCCGATCGTCTTCCCCGATACCACGACTTCCACCGTGAAGAGCTTCTGGTGGTCGGGTCCGTTCTCGCTCGAGATCCGGTACTGGGGATGCGACTTGAACTCGCCCTGCACGTATTCCTGGAGCATCGATTTGTAGTTGGCGAGGTCGGCGTCGCTGAGGATCACGTGGACTTCCTTGAGCAGGAGTCGCGTCGTGATCTGGGCCGCGGGGTGCAGGCCGCCGTCGATGTAGACGGCTCCGATGATCCCCTCGAGCGTGTCGGCCAGGATGGAGGCGCGGTTCCGGCCCCCGGAGCCCCGCTCGGCCTCGCTGAGCAGGATGAAGTGCCCCAGCCCCATTTGGCTGGCGACGCGGGAGAGGATGACGCGGCTGACGAGCAGCGACTTCATCTTCGTCATCTCGCCTTCGCGCAGCTTGGTGAACTTCTTGTAGAGGAATTCGTTCACCACCAGGCCCACCACCGAGTCGCCCAGGAATTCGAGACGCTCGTTCGACTCTCCGCCGCGGTTGGGGCTGGCGTGGAGATACGAACGGTGGGTCATGGCCAGGCGCGCGAGCGCCGGGTCCTTGAACTTGTAATGAAGGCAGCGTTCCAATCCGCGGAGATCGAAATCGCGGTCTTTGCCGCGAGCGGGCGGCGCCGCGGGGCGCCCTAGCCCAAATAGTTTTCTAAGGAATTGCACGATGTCGGACTCCGCCCGGAGGACGGAATCCTCCTACGCCACGTATCTCGACAACGCCAGGGTGACGTTGTGCCCGCCAAAGCCCAGCGAATTCGACAGGGCTGCCTGCACTTCGACCGTTCGCGCAGTGTTGGGGACGTAGTCGAGATCACAGTCGGGGTCGGGTTGCTGATAGTTGATCGTCGGGGGCAACGTGTTCCGCTGCAGGGCGAGAACGCAGATCACGGTCTCCAGCCCTCCCGCGGCACCCAAAAGGTGGCCCGTCATCGACTTCGTGGAACTGACGGCGATCTTCTTGGCGTGTTCCCCGAGCACCGACTTGATGGCTTGGGTTTCGAATTTGTCGTTGAGCGGCGTGGAGGTGCCGTGGGCGTTCAGGTAGCCGAACGATTCGAGGGGGAGCCCCGAATCGGCGATCGCCGCCCGCATGGCCCGCGCCGCACCCTCACCCTCGGGGGCGGGCGCGGTCATGTGATGGGCATCTCCCGTGGCGCCATATCCGATGACTTCGGCCAGAATGCTCGCGCCCCGGCGCCGTGCGTGCTCCCGTTCCTCGAGCACCAGGACCCCCGCGCCCTCCCCCATCACGAACCCGTCGCGAGTGGAGTCGAAGGGGCGCGATGCGCCGGCCGCATCATCGTTCCGCGTGGACATGGCTTTCATGGAGCAGAACCCGGCGAACGAAACGGGGGTTACCGGCGCCTCGGCGCCCCCCGTGATCATGACGTCCGCCTCGTCGTTTTGAATGAGCCGCATCGCGTTTCCGATGGCGTGGGCGCCCGAAGCGCACGCGGATACCGTGCAGTAGTTCGGACCCTTGGCACCGAGCTGAATCGAGATCTGCCCGGAAGCCATGTCGGAAATCATCATCGGTATGAAGAATGGGCTGACGCGCCCCGGTCCCTTCTCGAGCAGCGTGCGGTGCTGGTCCTCGAGGGTGGCGATGCCACCGATGCCGGATCCGACGATGACGCCGTAGCGCGTCGCATCGACGGTTTCGGGCGACACGCCCGCTTGCGTCACGGCCTGAACCGCCGCGCCGATCGCGAATTGAACGTACAGGTCGGCCCGCCGGATCTCCTTGCGATCCAGGTAGTCCTCGGCGTTGAAACCCTGCACTTCTCCGGCGATCGTGGTGTCGTATCCGGTCGTGTCGAACCGCGTGACACGTCCGATGCCCGACTCCCCCGCGGTGAGCCGCCGCCAAAACGTCTCGACGTCGGACCCCAGGGGGGAAACCAACCCGAGGCCGGTGACGACGACGCGTCGTGGCGTTCCGTTCTTCTTCATGACGTAGGTTCGCTCCCTGACGGCGCGCCCGCCGGATTCCCGGTCCGGCCGCGCGTCGCGCGCTGTGAAGCGCGTTCCTTAGGCGTTCTTCGCGACGTTGGATTCCAGGTACTTGATCGCGTCCGCGACCGTGGTCATCTTCTCCGCGTCCTCATCCGGGATCTCGATGTCGAACGCCTCCTCGAGGGCCATGACCAGTTCCACCGTGTCCAAGGAATCCGCGCCGAGGTCGTCGATGAACGACGCTTCGGGCGTCACCTGCTCGGGCGCCACGCCCAACTGGTCCACAATGATCTGCTTGACCCGGTCCTCACTGAACGTTGCCATGCTCTGATGGTCCTCCGTTTTGATGCGTCGCCGCTCGAACGGGACGCGCCTACATCACCATGCCGCCGTCGACCGGCAGCACCTGTCCTGTGACGTACCCGGCGTCCTCCGAACAGAGGAAGGCCACCGCGTGCGCCACGTCATCGGCCGTTCCGAGCCGGCCGAGCGGGATGCGGGCCTGCAGGCCCTCCCGCACGTTCTCCCCCAACGCCTCGGTCATCGCCGTCTGGATGAAGCCCGGGGCTACCGCATTCACCGTAATATGACGAGAGGCCAATTCCTTCGCAACGGACTTCGTGAGGCCGATCAGGCCCGCCTTGGACGCCGCGTAGTTCGCCTGGCCCGCGTTTCCGATCATTCCGATCACCGAGGTGATGTTCACGATCCGCCCCCAGCGCCGCTTCATCATCGGCTTCGTGAAGGCCCGAATGGCGCGAAAGGCGCCCTTGAGATTCGTGTCCAGCACCGCGTCCCAGTCTTCGTCCGACATGCGGAGCAGCAGCCCGTCCCGCGTGACGCCGGCGTTGTTGACCAGGATGTCCGCCCGCTCGAACGTTTCCAGCGTCGCCGCGCAGAGCCGGTCCGCCTCCCCGGCCTTGGTCAGGTCCGCCGCGACGGCGAGCGCCCGCCCGCCGCCCGCGGTGACTTCGGCGACGAACGCGTCGAGGGCCGCCTGATCGCGCCCGGAGACGACGACGGCGTGCCCCAGACCGGCGAATCGCCGTGCGATGGCCAGCCCGATCCCCTTCCCGCCTCCGGTAACGACGGCCACCCGCATCTCCGCGGTCGGGGCGTTCACGCGGGGGCTCCCGTCAGCGCCTGCGCGGTGGCCTCGAGCGCCTCGGGCTCTTCGGTGCCCAGGAGCGTGGCGCCTTTCTCGACACCGCGCACCAGGCCCCGCAGCACCTTGCCGTGCCCCACCTCCACGAAGGTCCCGATCCCCGCCGCGAGCATGGCGCGAACCGTTTGTTCCCAGCGCACGGCGCCGAGCAGCTGCTCGCGCAGGGTGCGGCGGATCGCATCGGGCTCGGTCACGGGCGCCGCCGAGACGTTCGCGTAGACCGGGAAGCGCGCCGGCGCGATGGCGACCGTATCGAGTGCCTCATTCAGCCGCGCGGCCGCGGCTTCCATGAGCGGCGAGTGAAACGCCGCGCTCACCGTGAGCGGAACGACCTTCTTCGCCCCCAGCCGCTTCGCCTCCTCGGCCCCGCGCTCCAGCGCTTCCGGCGTGCCCGACAGCACGACCTGGCCGGGCGAGTTGTAGTTCGCCGCCGCCAGATCCCGCGGCCGGTCCACGGCGCGGAGCACGGCGTCGATCTGATCGGCCGTGAGGCCCAGGATGGCCGTCATGGAGCCGGGACGATCCGCTCCGGCGCCGGCCATGGCCTCGCCGCGCCGTCGGATGAGGCGCAGGCCGTCGGCGAACGTCAGCGAGCCCGCCGCCACGTGCGCGGCGTACTCGCCGGCGCTGTGCCCCGCCGCGCAGGCCGGCGACGAGCCGCGCGCCTCCAGGACGCGAAACGCGGCGATGCTGGTGACGAGCAGCGCGGGCTGCGTGTTCTCCGTCCGCGTCAGTTCCTCGGCCGGCCCCTCGAAGCAGAGCCGCGAAATCGCGAAACCCAGCACGTCGTCCGCTTCCGCGAACACGGCCCGGGCTTCGGGGAAGCGTTCGGCCAGGGCCTTTCCCATGCCGACGGCCTGGGATCCCTGCCCCGGAAAGAGAAAGCCCTTTCCGGCGGCCGCGGCGGGCGCGTTCAAAACTGCACCACCGCGCCGGCCCACGTGAAGCCACCGCCGAACGTGACCATGGCGACCAGGTCGCCCTTCTGGATCCGTCCGCTGCGCCGCGCCTCGTCCAGGGCCAGCGGTATCGACGCCGACGAGGTATTGCCGTACTTGTCGAGATTCACGAAGACCTTCTCCATCGGAACGCCCAATCGGTGCGCCGTCGCCTCGATGATGCGCAGGTTCGCCTGATGCGGCACCAGAAGGGCCAGATCCTCCGCCTTCTTGCCCGCCGCTTCCAGTACTTCCAGCGCCACCGCTTGCATGGCGCGGACCGCGTGCTTGAACACGTCGTTCCCGCTCATGTGAATCACGTGAAGTTGCCGTTCCACCGTCAGGTGCGACGGCGGCATCAGCGATCCGCCCGCCGGCATCTCCAGGAGATGGACCAGGGAACCGTCGCTGTGGACGCGCGTGGCGAGGATCCCGCCCGGCTCGCCCCGCGACCGCAGCACGACCGCGCCGGCGGCGTCGCCGAAGAGGACGCAGGTGTTGCGGTCGGTCCAGTTCACGATCTTGCTCAGCGACTCGACCCCGATCACCAGCACCGTCTTCGCCGTGCCGGCGCGGACGGCGTCGCGGCCGATCTGCAGACCGTACATCCAGCCGGCGCACGCGGCGGAGACGTCGAACGCATAGGCGTTCGACGCGCCCAGAATGTCCTGCACGGAGCAGCCGGTGGAGGGGAAGATGCGGTCTCCGGTCACGGTGCCGACGATGATCTGATCCAGTTCCTTCGCCGACACGCCGGCGTCGTCCAGTGCGCGCTTCGCCGCCTCGGACGCCAGGAAGGACGACGGCGTGTCGGGATCGGCGATCCGCCGCTCCCGGATGCCGGTGCGCGTCACGATCCATTCGTCGGACGTGTCGACCATCGCCTCCAGGTCCTGATTCGTCAGCACGTGGGACGGCGTATAGGAGCCGGTGCCGAGAATATGAACGTCGTGCGCGGGGGCGATCATGCGGCTTCGGGCTCCAGGCGTCGCAGCTCCGCGCGGATCGATTCGGAAACGCGCGCTTCCACGCACCGGGCCGCGACCTTGATCGCGTTCTTGATCGCGCGGACGTTCGAGCGGCCATGGGCGATGATGCAGGTGCCGTTCACGCCGAGGAGCGGCGCGCCCCCCACCTCGGCGTAGTCGAGCCGGCGGCGCAGGCGCCGAAACGCGGGCTTCAGCAACAGCCCCGCCATCATGCTCAGCGGATGGGCGGCGATCTCGTCCTTGATCATGGTCGAGATGCTCGGGATCACGCTCTCGGCGAATTTCAGCAATACGTTCCCCAGGAATCCGTCGCACACCACGACGTCGGTCGTGCCCAGAATCACGTCACGACCCTCGACGTTCCCCATGAAGCGAAGCCCGCCCCCCTGCTTCAGCAGGAGTTGGTGCGCTTCGTAGTAGAGCTCGCTTCCCTTCTCCTCCTCCTCCCCGATGTTCAACAGGCCGACCCGAGGCTGTTCGACGCGCAGCACGAGGCGCGCGTAGATGCTTCCCATGATCGCGAATTGGGCCAGATGGGAGGGCTTGCAGTCGGAGGTCGCCCCCACGTCGAGGATGACGACGTTGCCCTGCGGCGTGGGAAGCACCGTGGCGATGGCCGGGCGCTGAATCTGCTCGATGCGGCCGAGTTCGAACAGCCCCGAGGCGACGACCGCCCCGGTGTTTCCCGCGGAAACGACGGCGTTCGTCTCACCGGATTTGTGCAGTCGCGCGCACACGTTGATGGAGGAGTCGCGCTTCTTGCGGACCGCCTGCGCCGCGTGCTCGGACATCTCCACCTGCTCGGCCGCGTGAATGACACGGGGCAGACGGTCGGAGACGCCCATCGTGGCGGCTTCCTCCCGGATGGCATTCTCGTCGCCGATCAGCGCAACGTCGAATGACGCCCCGGGCTCGCTCAGCGCCTCCAGCGCCCCCTGAATGTTCACGCGGGGAGCCAGGTCGCCGCCCATGGCGTCCACTCCGATGACTGGTCGCTGGCGTCCCTCGCCCGTGGTCATCCGGTAGGACTACGCGTTGCGGGCGGACTCCTGAACGATCACCTCTTCGCCGTCGTAGTAGCCACAAAGCCGGCAGACACGGTGCGGGAGTTTCGGCTGGCTGCAGTGCGAACAGATCGATCGCGACGGCTTCTGGAGCTTCCAGTGGGTGCGGCGCTTCTTGCCGCGGGTGCTCGAGTGCCGTCTCTTGGGTACTGCCATGTGTTACGTCCTCTTGTTTCGGGGTGCTCGGAGCGCCGCGCCGGTCCGTCTCCGCTTCATTTCCCTTCCGCGGCGTCGCCGCAGCGGCAGGGGCCCTGGTTGAGGTCCTCGCCACAACGGGGACATAGCCCCGCGCAGGCCTCCCGGCAGAGCGGTTTCATGGGAAGTCCGAGAATGACGGCCTCCCGAATCTCTCCGTCGATGGAGAGCGTACGACCGTCGTGGAGGTGAATTCCACCGTCCTCCTCGTCTACGGCCTTATGGCTCACCACGTTGGGATTCTGCACCTTAGCACAGAAGACGTCGAACTCCAAATCGAGATTCTGGCCGTAGTCCGCCAGGCAGCGGCTGCACTCCTGGCGGGCCTTTCCCTCGGCGTTTCCCCGGATCCAGATCTCGTCGGCCCGGCGGTCGAGATGCAGGTGAACGTGGAGCGGCCCTTCCAGTTCCACGTCCTCTTTGGCCAGGCTGAACGAGGCGGCGTCCAGCTCCAGGTCGAGCTCGCTGGCGCCATCGGGCAAATCTCTAAGGTCGATCTCCACGGCTGACTCCAATCGGACCGCGGGGGGCAGGGTCTAGCGCGCCGCCCCCACGGCTCCGAACATGAATTCGATCTCGGTCTTGGCCGACTCCGGCGAGTCCGAGGCGTGAACCGCGTTCTTGCCCTTGCTCTCGGCGTAGAGGGCGCGGATCGTCCCCGGCTTCGCTTCCTTGGGGTCGGTGGCTCCGATCAGTTCGCGCAGCCCGAGGATCGCGTTCTGGCGGCGGAGGTGGCACGGCACCGCCGGCCCCGACGACATGAACGCGACCAGTTCGTCCAGGAACGGCTTTCCCTCGTGCATGGCGTAGAACCGACGCGCCTGGTCCGCGGTCATCCGGATCTGGCGCATGGCGACGATCTCGAATCCGGCCTTCTCGATCTCGGCCAGAATGAGGCCCACCTTCCGGGCGCCCACGGCGTCCGGCTTGATCATGAACAGCGTCTCTTCCAAGGGAGGACTCCTTCGGTTGCGTCGCGTGGATCGATGGAACACGGCCGCGGCCGGCGCGACGGGCCGTCCGCGGCTGTGGAATTCGGACTTCTAGCGGCGCGACTTCTTCCGCGCGGTCTTCTTGGCGGCGGGCCGCTTCGCGGCGCCGCGCTTGGTCGTGCTCCGCTTCGGCGCGGCGTTCGTTCGGCTCGGCCGCGCGGCCTTCTTCTTCGTCTTGGATGCCGCCTTGGGGCGAGCGACGGCCTTCTTCTTCTTCGAACCAGCGCTCTTCTTCCCGCCCATCACGACTTTCAGCGTCGCCTTCCGGCGTCGCGCGGCCAGTGCCGTGGCGACCAGACCCGGGATCTCCGACGGCACCCTGGCGACCGGAACGCCGGCCCGCTCGAAGCGCGCCATCTTCTCCTGCGCGGTCCCCGCGCCGCCCGACACGATGGCGCCGGCATGGCCCATGCGCTTCCCCGGGGGCGCCGTCTGGCCCGCGATGAACGCGACGACGGGCTTCGTGACGAACTCTTCGATCAGGGCGGCCGCGTCCTCTTCGTCCGTGCCGCCGATCTCGCCGATCAGGACGATCGCATCCGTGTCGTCGTCCGCCTCGAACTGGGCGAGCGTGTCGACGAAACGCGTGCCGACGATCGGGTCACCGCCGATTCCAATGCACGTCGACTGCCCCATCTTCGCGCGCGTCATCTGCCAGACGACCTCGTATGTCAATGTGCCACTTCGACTTACCAATCCAACGCGTCCGCGCGAGTGGATGAAGCCGGGCATGATGCCCACCTTGCATTCCCCCGGCGTGATCAACCCGGGACAATTCGGCCCGATCAGCCGGGTCGATTTCCCCTGCAGGTATCCCGAGACCTCGATCATGTCGCGGACCGGCACGCCCTCGGTGATGCAGACCACCACCGGAATCTCCGCGTCCACGGCCTCGTAGATGGCGTCCTGCGCCAGCGGCGCCGGAACGTAGATCACCGAGACGTTCGCCCGCGTGCGCGCCACCGCCTCTTCGACGGAGTCGAACACCGGGATTCCTTCGATCTTCTGGCCGCCCTTTCCCGGCGTCACGCCGGCGACGACCTTCGTGCCGTACTCTTTCATGCCGCGCGCGTGGAACGATCCGTCGCGGCCGGTGATTCCCTGTACGAGCACCCGTGAGTCGCGATTGATGAAGATGCTCACGCCGCCTCCGATGCGCGGGCGATCACGGCCCGGACCGCCTCGTCCATGTCGCTCAGCGCCACCATGCCGCGCGCGTCCAGCATCTCGCGCGCCTCCTTCTCGTTCGTGCCCGTGAGCCGGATCACGATCGGCAGCTTCGTGCCGATCCGATCGAGCGCCGTGAGAAGCCCGCGCGCGACGTCGTCGCAGCGCGTGATGCCGCCGAAGATGTTGAAGAGAACCGCGCGGACGCGCTGGTCGCGCGAAAGAATGTTCATGGCCGCCGTCACCTTGTCGGGGTTCGACGAGCCGCCGATGTCGAGGAAGTTGGCCGGCTTGCCGCCGTGGAACTGAATCATGTCCATCGTCGCCATCGCGAGCCCCGCGCCGTTCACGACGCAGCCGATGCTGCCGTCGAGGCGAACGTAGGAGAGACCCTTCCCGCGCGCTTCCACCTCGCCCGGGTCCTCGGCCCCCAGATCGCGCATCGCCGCGACGTCCGCGTGTCGGTCGAGCGCGTTGTCGTCGACGACCACCTTCGCGTCGATCGCCCAGACTTCTCCGTGGGGCGTGACGATCAGCGGATTGATCTCGGCCAGCGAACAGTCCTGCTCGGCGTAGACGCGCGCCAGTTTCAGGAGCACGTCGACGAGCTGCTTCCGCACCGCGGGCCGGTCATCCAGAAAACGCGCCGCGGCGCGCGCGCGGTAGGCGGGCAGGCCCCGCTCGTCGAGGTGGAGCCGCATGATCTTTTCCGGCGTCTGCCGCGCGACCTCTTCGATGTCGATGCCGCCGGACGGACTGACCATGAGAAGCGGCGTCTCGTACTTGCGGTCGAGAACGATGCCCGCGTAGAACTCCTTCTCGATCTCCGTGGCGGGCGTGACCAGGATCTTTCGGACGGCATGCCCCTTGATGTCCATGCCCAGGATGCGGCCCGCTTCGCGCGTGAACTCCGCCCCATTCGACACGACCTTCACCCCGCCCGCCTTCCCGCGGCCGCCGATCAAGACCTGCGCCTTGATCACCACCGGGAATCCCAGACGCGCGGCGATGGTTTCGGCTTCCTCGACGGTGCGCGCCACTTCGCCGGGGGGCACCGGGATGCCTCCGGCGCGGAAGAGTTCCTTCCCCTGGTACTCGTGCAGGTTCATCGTTTCCTCCGGGCCGCCTTGCGCGTCCCCTTGCGGGCGCCGCCGCGCGCCTTCGTCGTGCCGCCCCGCTTCGCGGCGGGCCGCGCCGCGCGGGCCTTCTCCAACTTGGCCAGACGGTCGCTGATCACGTCGTGCAGCGTGGGGCGTCCGATTTCCTGGAGCTCGTAGCCGACCATCACGGACGGGTGCTTGATGTTCATGAGCCGCCGGAGGTCGATCGGCGTGGCGATGACCACGACGTCGCACTCGGTGGCGTTGACGGTGCTCTCCATGTCGCGAATCTGTTCGGGCGAATAGCCCATGGCGGGCAGAAGCGCCCCGATGTTCGGGTACTGGTCGAAGGTCTCGTTGAGCGACCCGACCAGCCAGGGACGCGGATCGACGATCTCGCGGGCGCCGTGCCGCTTGGCCGCGATGACGCCGGCGCCGTACTTCATCTCGCCGTGCGTGAGCGTCGGACCGTCCTCGATGACCAGCGCGCGGTGCCCCAGGATCAGCTCCGGCCGGTCGACCGAGATCGGGGACGCGGCATCGACGATGATCGCGTCGGGATTCATCCTCGCGACGGAGTCGCGCACGGCCTCGACGTTGGCGTAGTCGGTCGTGCCGATCTTGTTCATGACGACCACGTCGGCCACGCGGATGTTCGTCTCGCCCGGATGGTACGTGGCCTCGTGGCCCGGGCGGTGCGGGTCGGCGACGACGATCTGGAGGTCCGGCTTGTAGAACGCGAAGTCGTTGTTCCCCCCGTCCCAGACGATCACGTCCGCTTCCTTCTCGGCCTTTTCCAAGATGGCGCCGTAGTCGACGCCGGCGTAGACGATCGTGCCGCGATCGATGTGCGGCTCGTATTCCTCCCGCTCCTCGATCGTGCACTTGTGCCGGTCGAGGTCGGCGTAGGTGGCGAAGCGCTGGACGCCCTGGCGCGAGAGTTCCCCGTAGGGCATGGGGTGGCGGATGGCGACCGTCTTCTTGCCCAGGTCCTTCAACACCTCGCAGACCTTGCGCGTCGTCTGGCTCTTGCCCGAGCCGGTCCGCACGGCGTTCACGGCGATCACCGGCACCTTCGCCTTCAGCATCGTCGTGCCGGTGCCCATGAGCATGAAGTCGGGCCCCAAGCTCATGACCCACGACGCCTTGTGCATCACGTATTCGTGGGCGACGTCGCTGTACGCGAAGACGACCAGATCGACGTCGAGATCCTCGATCAGCTCGGGGAGTTCCTGCTCGGAATAGATCGGGATGCCTTTCGGATACCGGGGGCCGGCGAGCGACCGAGGGTAGCGGCGGTCGTCGATCCCCGGAATCTGGGCCGACGCCGTGAACGCGACGACCTGGTAGGCCGGATTGTTGCGGAAGTAGACGTTGAAATTATGAAAATCGCGCCCACCGGCGCCCAGGATGACGACACGGCGTGTCGGTTTCACTCGAGACATTCCTCCTTCAGGGGTGGCGGTGGGCCGGGAACCGCCTGGACCAGGCTGGGCGTCAAAGCGGCGGGCGCTTGACGGCGCTCGCCGCGACGCTGGCGGCCCCGAACGAGGCACGCGGAGGCATCGGAACCCACGGAAACCTATGGAATTTAGCCGCGCGGGGCCTGGAGTGTCAAGGGGAGGGGGTGGCCGCGCCGGCGGAGCCGCCGGCGTAGAGCGCGGTGCTCAAATACTTCATCCCGGAATCGACGGCGATGGTGACCACGGTGTGTCCGGGGCCGAGCCGCTGGGCCACCCGGAGCGCCACGGCGACGTTGCCTCCCGTGGACGTCCCCGCGAAGATGCCCTCCTCGCGCGCCAGGCGGCGCGCGGTCGCCATCGCCTCCTCGGTCGACACCGTCTGGATTTCGTCCGCCGGCGTGCCCTCCCAGAGCGGCACGACGAATCCCGCCCCGGTGCCCTCGATCTTGTGCGACCCGCTCGGCCTTCCCGACAGCACCGCTGATTCCTCGGGCTCCACCGCGACGATGCGCACCGACCCGTCATGCGCACGGAGGCCGGTCGCGATGCCGCGAAGCGAGCCGCCGGTGCCGACGCAGTGCACGAACGCGTGCACGCGTCCCTCCGCCTGCTCCCAGATCTCCTCGCCCATTCGCTCGTAGCGCGGTAGCGGCGCCGTGTTGTTCAGCTGATCCGTCCAGTGACTTCCGGGGACGGCGGCGAGCTGTCGCGCCGCCTCGATCATCGCGAGCGTCAGCGCCTTCGTCGTCCCGCCCGTCGGACTGGGAACGAGCGTCAGGCGCGCGCCCAGCGCGGCCATGTGGTCGCGCTTCTCCTTGCTGAACGCCTCGGAGGTCACGATCTGGATCGGAACGCGCTTCACGGCGCAGACGAAGGCGAGCGATACGCCGGTGCTCCCGCCGGTGTACTCGACGACCGAGCCCCCGGGCCGCAGGCGTCCGTCCGCCTCGGCGGCCTCGACCATCGCCAGCGCCATGCGGTCCTTCATGCTGCCGGTCGGATTCTCGAATTCGAGCTTGAGGAGGATTCCGGCGCTCGTGCTCGGAACCATGTGACGGAGCGGGACGAGCCTCGTGCAGCCGATCGTGGCGAGGATCGACACGGCTACGCCGCCGCTCCTCGGTAGGCCGTCTCCACCACCATCGCCTCCGCTCCCTCCGGCGTGATGTCGTACGCCGTGATCGTCAGGTGATCGCCGTTTCCGCCGCCGGCGCC
This sequence comes from Candidatus Eiseniibacteriota bacterium, assembly GCA_003235575.1. Lineage (GTDB taxonomy): Bacteria > Eisenbacteria > RBG-16-71-46 > SZUA-252 > SZUA-252 > SZUA-252. The sequence goes on from QJVW01000096.1 coordinate 16,082, forward strand.
GTCGACTCCGCCCCCATGGAACCATAGTTCGTGCCGGGCGGAAAGGACGGCCGTGGCTCGCCTTGATCGCGGGGCGCCGATATGATTGCATGCGGCATGCAAGCACGATTCCGATGGAGCGGCGGCGACGCGTGCCTTTGACTTGGCGCGGCATCGCCTCGTGGCGGTTCCTCCAGCTCCAGGCCGGCCTCCTGTGCTACGGCCTTGCCGTGGCCCTGGTCCTCGACGCGCGGATCGGGCTCGATCCGTGGTCCTGTTTTCACCAGGGGGTGAGCCTCCGCACGGGGCTGTCGTTCGGCCGGGTGACCCAGTTGCTGGGGCTTCTGATCATCGCGGGAAGTTGGCTTTTCCTGCGTGAGCGGCCCGGCGTCGGAACCGTCTTCAACATGCTCATGATCGGTCCGTGGGTCGATCTATTCCGGGGCCAGGCGTGGTTTCCCGTCCAGAGCGTGTTCCTCCCCGGACTGGCGCAGTTCCTGGCGGGACTCCTGACGCTGGGCCTCGCGTCCGGCCTCTACCTTTCGGCGCGCGCCGGCGCCGGACCGCGCGACGGACTCCTGCTCGGCATCGCCCGGCGCACCGGCATGAGCATCCGGCGCACGCGCGTCACGCTCGAAATCCTTCTGCTCGGGACGGGGTGGCTGCTGGGCGGCCCGGTCGGCATGGGCACGATCGTCTTCGCGCTCCTCATGGGGCCGCTGATGCAACAGTCGCTGGCGGTGTTTCGGTTCGCCGCGCCTCCCGGGGCGGAGCCGCCCCTGAACGGGGGCGACGGCTAACGGCGGATCACGAAGGGAGTCGCGACGAGCGCGGCGCCGACGATCACGAGAAGCACGGTATTGGGGAGGACGTAGGGGATGACCAGGAGCAGCAGGCCGCAGACGAGCGGGACGATCGCGCCCTGCTTCTTGCCGTAGACGAAGAGCGCCAGGCCGACCGAGCCGAACAGCAGACCCCAGAGCAACGCCGATGCGCTCACGGCCGCCCCGTGGATCGTCTGCCTCGATCCGCCGTCCTCAGATCCTCCTCGCCAGCCCGCTCGAGCTCTTCCCTTCCACGAGCGGCACCAGGTGCACGCGGCCCCCCAGGTCCTCGACGGTCTTCCGGCCCACGACCTGATCCACCGTGTAGTCGCCGCCCTTCACCAGAACGTTGGGCTTCAGCGCCTCGATGATCTTCTCGGGCGTGTCCTCGTCGAAGACGACCACGCCGTCGACGTGGCGGATCGCCGCCAGCACCTCCGCGCGGTCGGCTTCGCTCTGAACGGGTCGGCCCTCGCCCTTCAGGGCGCGCACCGACCGATCGCTGTTGATCCCCACCATCAGGTAGTGGCCCTGGAGTCGGGCCTCGGTCAGGAGCGCGATGTGGCCGGAGTGCAGGATGTCGAAGCAGCCGTTGGTGAAGACAAAGACCTGGTCGCGTCCGCGACAGGCCGCGCGCCGCCGCATCGCGTCTTCGAAGGAGAGGACGTCACCCACGGTTCGCTCCTCCTGTCTCGTTCACGTCGTCCAGCGACGCGATCAATTCGTCGGCCGTCGCGGCGGCCGTGCCGAGGTGCGCCACGACCAGTCCGGCCGCATGGTTCGCCAGGACGCACGCCTCGGCCAGGGGCGCGCGCGCCGCCAGCGCGGCGCCGATCGTCGCGACCACGGTGTCGCCCGCGCCCGTCACGTCGTAGACCTCCCGCGCCTTCGTCGGGATGTGCGTGTGCCCGTCGTCGTCGAAGAGCGACATCCCCGCTTCCCCGCGCGTGATCAACACCGACGTGGCCGCCAGCCGCTCGCGCAGTCCGAATCCCGCCTCCGCCAGGTCGACGTCGCTCCGTAATCGCCGTCCCCAGGCCTCCGACGCTTCCTTGACGTTGGGCGTGATGACGGTGACCCCCTTGTAGTGGTGGAACTGTTCCTCCCGAGGGTCGACGGCGGTCGGCACGCCGCGGCGCGACAAGGCGGGCAGCAGTTGTTCCAAGAGGGGGCCGGACAGGACACCCTTCCCGTAGTCGCTCAGGATCACGGCGTCCGCGCCCGAAAGGGACGCCTCGAGCCGCGTCCAGAGACTGGCGCGTACGGAGTCCGCCAGCGGCTCGCGATTTTCCTCGTCCGCGCGCAGGACCTGCTGCTGCTGGGCGATGATGCGGGTCTTCTGCGTGGTGCGCCGCGTGCCGTCCTCCACCAGCCCCACCTCGGGATCGACACCGCGCTCGCGCAGGAGCGCCGCCAGACTCGTCGCGGCGATGTCCGCGCCGCGCACGCCGAACAGGACGGGCACGGCGCCGAGCGAGGCGACGTTGTGGGCCACGTTCGCGGCGCCACCCAGCCGGAACTCCTCCCGCTCGACGTCGACCACCAACACGGGCGCCTCGGGCGACACGCGCGCGGCGCGGCCCCACAGGTATCGGTCCAGGATCACGTCGCCCACCACCAGCACGCGCTTTCCGCGAAACGCGCGAACGCGTTCGGCCAGGGCATCGCGGGTGAACCGGGGGGCGCTTCGCGTCACGGAAGGGTTCATGCCGTCGGGGGCCGGCCCGAACCGTCGTCGTCGCCGGCTTCCGGCTCGGACTGCGGCTCGGCGTTGTAGAAGTCCTCGATCAGGACGCGGGCGCGCTCGGCGTCCCGCTCCATCACTTCGACCGCGCCCCAGTATCCACGCTGAAAGGTCTCGACGCCGGGCAGCCAGGGGATCTGCATCGCCACGGCCGTGGCGGGCACGCCGTTCTCGCGAAGGAAGTCGCACAGCATCGTGGCGGTGGTCTCGTCGGCGACTTGGCGCACCGACACCAGCCGTTCGTCTTCGCTCATGCCGGGTATCCCTCCGGAAAGCGCTGCCGCCACTCCCATGCGGTCTCGACGATGGCGTCGAGATCGCCGAACTGCGGCTTCCAGCCTACCACGCGCCGGGCCGCTTCGGACGTGGCGATCAGGACCGGCGGGTCGCCGGCGCGGCGCGCGGCGTCGGTTGTCGGCACGTCGCGACCGGTCACGCGCTTCACGGCCGCCACCACCTCGCGAACCGACGCGCCGCGATCCGATCCCAGATTCAACGTCAGCGGCGGCCCGCCGGCGGCCAGGTGGCGCGCCGCGCGGACGTGCGCCTCCGCCAGATCGAGCACGTGAACGTAGTCACGCACCGCGGTGCCGTCGGGGGTCGCGTAGTCGGTGCCGTACACCGGCACCGGTCCGCGCGCGCCCCGCGCGGCGTCCAGGAGGAGCGGGATCAGATGCGTCTCCTCACGATGATCCTCGCCGTGGTCGATGCTGGCGCCCGCCACGTTGAAATAGCGAAAGGTCACGTGGGAGAGCGCGCCGCGCCCGGCGCGCTCGGCCAGCACGCGTTCGAACGCCAGCTTCGACGCGCCGTACGGATTGACGGGCCGAAGCGGCGACGATTCGTCCAGCGGCATCGCGCCGTCCGGGTCGTAGACGGCCGCCGTCGAGGAGAACACCAGCGTGCGGACGCCGTGGCGTTCCATGGCGTCGAGCAGCCGGATGCCGTCCGCGACGTTCGCCTCCTGGTAGCGTTCGGGGTACGCCACCGACTCGCCGACGATCGACTTCCCCGCCAGATGGATGACCGCGTCCGGATCTTTGATGGTCAGCGCCTCGTGCAGCGCGGCGTCGTCGGAAAGGCTTCCCTGAATCAGATAGGCGAGCGGCGATACGGCATCCCGGTGCCCCGTCGAAAGGTCGTCCAGGACGATGACCGCGTGACGGCCCCGAACCAGTTCCTCGCAGACGACGCTGCCGATGTAGCCCGCGCCGCCGACGACGAGGACGTTCACGACGCGGGTGGTCGTTGCCCGCGCGCGGCGGCGGGCCGAAGCGCTTCGCGAAGCGCGCGGACCCCGGCCTCGGGGTCGGGCGGCTCTCCCGGCGCGTGGGCGCGGAAGACCGAATGGCCCGCGACGAAGGTGTCGGCGCCCGCGTCGGCGGCCCGCGCGATCGTGTCGGGCGCGATGCCGCCATCCACCTGCAGCAGGCAATCGAGATCCTGCGCGTCGATGGCCGCGCGCACGCGGGCGATCCGCTTCGGCGACTGCGCCAGGAATGCCTGGCCGCCGGCGCCCGGCTCCACCGTCATGACGAGCGCGATGTCGATCTCGGGAAGGATCGGAAGGAGGCGTTCGATCGGCGTGCCCGGCTTGATCGCGACCCCGGCGCGCAGGCCGCGGTCGCGGATCGCGCGCGCGGCGGCGACGGCGTCGATGACCGCTTCGAGATGAACGGTGATGTGATCGGCCCCGGCGCGCGCGAACCCTTCCACGAAGCGAACCGGATTCGCGACCATGAGGTGGACGTCGAGCGGCAGCGAGGTCAACTTGCGGCACGCCGTCACGATGATCGGGCCGAACGTCACGTTGGGCACGAACTGGCCGTCCATGACGTCGAGGTGGAGGAAGTCTGCCCCGGCGCGCTGCACCGCCGCCAGTTCCTCGCCCAGCTTGGCGAAATCGGCGGACAGCACCGAGGGGCAGAGGCGCATTTCTCTAGGTTTGGCCCATGTCATCGCGGCGCTCACGGGTTCGCGTAGAGGACGATCGAGTCGCGCGGGGCGACCGGACTTCCGGGCAGCGGTTCCTGCGCCGACACCCTTCCCTCGCGGAGGCGCGCGCCCCCCTGACGGAAGAGGACGAGGAATCCCTCGTCGCGCAGTTCACGGGATACGGCCGCCAGATCGCGGCCGGTCAAATCGGGGATCACGTAGCGGCGCGGAAGCGGGCCGCTGCTGATCAGCAGGTCGACCGCCGACTCCTGCTCGACGACCGTCTCCCCCGGCGGATCGGTCGCGACCACCATATCGCGCGGCGCCTCGTCCGTATAGACGCGGGCGACGTGCCCCCGGCGAAGCCCCGCCCCCTCGAGCATGATCTCGGCCCGTCGCACGCTCTCCCCGTCCAGGACCGGCACCGTGGTTCCCTGGGTTCCCAGACTCATGACGACCCCGATGCGCCGGCCGCGCTTGACGACCGACCCGGGGGCCGGCTCCTGGCGCGTGATGTAGCCGCGCGGGATGTCGGGACTCCATTGTTCGGAGATCTTCGAAAGCCGGAGATCCTCGGCGGAGAGCGCGCGCTCGGCTTCCCGTTCGCTCTTCCCGGTCAGATCGGGGACGCGCACCTCCTCGCCCTGGCGCGTCAGCGAGGGCATGAGGACGACGTTCACGACGAGAAAGCCGCCGGCCAGCGCCAGCACCGCCAGCGCGAGCGTGCCCGTGAGGAAATTGAACCGTGGACCGCGCCGGCGGTCGGGGGGCGCCTGGACTTCGGGCGCGAGATCTTCCAGTGGAACGTCTTCCCGGTCGTTCATCCGCGACGGAGGCGGACGGCGAAGACGCCGTCGGTGCCGTGGGTGTGCGGAAAGGCGCGCAGCGCCCGGTCCGCGCCGCGGAACGCGGGCGGCACGTAGGGACGCGCGTCGTCCTGAGCGAAATCGGTGTGCGAGTCTAGGAAATCCTTCACGGTCTCGTCGGTCTCTTCGGGTTCGAACGAGCAGACACTATACACCAGGATTCCACCCGGTCGCAGACACCCCGCCGCGGCGGCGAGAAGCGCGCGTTGCAGCGCCGCCATCTCCGCCACGATCGACGCGGCCTTTCGCCATCGCGCGTCGGCCCGCCGCCGCAGCGTGCCGAGTCCGCTGCACGGCGCGTCCACGAGCACGGCGTCGAACGTGCCGCGTAGCGGCGGCGCGAGGCCGTCGCCGCACACCACGGCGACGCCCGGAAGGCGCAGGCGATCGCGCAGGTTCTCCTGCAGCGCCCGCGCGCGGCTCGTGTGCCGCTCGAGCGCCACGACCAAGCCGCCTGGCGACACCGCCGACGCCATGGCCGCCGCCTTTCCACCCGGCGCGGCGCAGAGATCCAGGACGCGCGTTCCGCCGCTGGGATTGACGAGGAGCGGCACCACCGACTCCGCTTCGTCCTGCAACCAGAGGAGGCCCTGCCGGAAGAGCGGCGAGCGGCTGGGAACGTAGCCCCCCTCGACCTGCCACACCGGACCGCCGTGCGGGCCGGGTTTCGACGTGTGTCCCTCGGAGCGAAGGGCGGCCCCGAGGGGCGTACGCTTCAGCCTGATCTGATTCGGCCGCACGGTGACGGCGGGATCTTCGTTGTCGGCGGCCAGCAGACGCTCCGCCTCCTCCGCGCCGTAGCGCGCCAACCATCGATCCACCAGCCACCGGGGATGGGAGGTGGCGATCGCCAGGTAGGCGGCCGTTTCCTTCTCGCGATCCGGCAGCGGCGCCCGCTCCCCGGAGGCCAGCCGGCGCAGGACGGCGTTCACCAGCCCGGCGGTGCCGGGATGGCCGTATCGCTTGGCCAGTTCGACGCTCTCGGCCACGGCGGCCGAAGCGGGAATGCGGGTGAGGACCAGCATCTGGTACGCGCCGAGCCGGAGCGCGGTCCGAATCCAGAGTGGCAGGCCGGCGAACCCGTCGTGACGCGCCCCGAGAAACGAGTCGAGGTGATGGTCGAGGAGCGCTCGATAGCGCAGCGTGCCCATGACGAGCGTCGTGACGAGCGCCGCGTCGCGCGGCGGGAGCGTGCTGGCGCGAAGCCTCGTTTCCAGCAGGCGGTCGGCGTACGCGCCGCGGCTCTCGGCGTCGTGCAGCACTTGGAGCGCGAGCTCGCGCGCGGAGACCTGGCGGCGCCGCGGAATCGATTTTCGGGAGGAGGGCGTCACCGATCGACGCTCACGCGCCCGCCGAACGCACGGCGACGGCCGCGCCGATGGAGAGCCGCGCGCCGTTCGCGTACGCGGCGCCCGACATCTCGTTCCGGCCGGCGGGCCGGACGCGCGCGAGCCACAGCACGCCGGCGCCGCAGGCGATCCCCAGACCGCGGTCGCGGTCGATACCGGCCACGATGCCCGGCGCGCCGGCATGGCCCTCGTCCGCCGTCGCGGCCAGCACCGCGAGGCGCCCCCGCTCGAGATCGAGCCACGCACCGGGCGCGGGCGAATAGGCGCGGACGCGCCGGACCAGGGCCGCGGCGGGCTCCGCCAGCGACAGCCGCCCGTCGGCCGTGCGCAGTTTCGGCGCGTAGGTGGCCTGCGCGTGATCCTGCTCCTCGCGGAGCGCTTCCCCGCGCTCGAGGCGCTGCAGCGACTCGACGAGCAATTCCGCGCCCAGCTCGGTCAGGCGCTCGCCCAGCGAGCCCGCGTCCTCCTCCGGACCGATCGCGGTGGCGCGCCGCAGGAACACCGGCCCCTCGTCCAGCCCCTCGGTCATCCACATCGTGGAAACGCCGGTCTCGGCGTCACCCGCCAGCAGCGCCGCCGACACGGGCGCGGCGCCCCGGTGGCGGGGCAGAAGCGAGAAGTGGACGTTCAAGGCGCCGAGGCGGGGCACGGCGAGGAGCGCCGGGCTCAAGATCTGCCCGTAGGCCACGACGACGAGAAGATCGGGCGCCAGCGCGCGGACCCGCTCCACCGCTTCGACCTCGCTCGCGCGGGCGGGCGTCATCACCGGAAGCCGGAGCGACGTCGCCAGGGCGCGCACCGGCGAAGGACGGAGCGTCAGCCCCCGCCCGCGGGGCCGGTCGGGCCTGGTGACGACCAGGAGCGGCGCCCGGCCCGTCTCGGCCAGGCGGCGGAGGGGCCGGACCGCGTGTTCCGGTGTGCCGTAGTAGACGAGGCGCACGGCGCCGGTCAGCGCGAGGTCGCGGAGTCGGGTGTGTCGCCCCGCGCGGGCGATCGCGACGCGGAACTCGCGGCCTCGTCCGGGCGAACGCGCTTCCACTTCGCTTCGAGAAGGCGTCGCGTGATCGGCCCCAGACGGTCCAGGAAGAGGATGCCGTCCAGATGATCGTTCTCGTGCTGCAGCGCGCGCGCGAGGAGTCCCTCCGCCTCCTGGCGAAACGGCTTCCCGTCGGCGTCGAGCGCCTCGACGACGACACGGGCGTACCGCTTCACGTCGGCGCGGATGCCGGGAATGGACAGGCATCCCTCTTCGCCGACGACCTCGCCGGAGCGTTCCACGATCGTGGGATTCACGAAGGCCTGCTTCACGCGCGGGTTGTCCTCGTCCTCGACGTCCACGACGAAGACGCGGAGCGAGCGCCCCACCTGCGGCGCGGCCAGGCCGACGCCTTCCTCCGTGTACATGGTGGCGAACATCGACTCGATCAGCGCGCGCACCTCGTCCGTGACGGCCGGCACCGCCTCCGCCTTGCGGCGCAGGACGGGGTCGCCGTAGAAGCGAAGGGGGAGCGCCTCGTTACTCGCCACGCTCCTTCACCTGCACGATCGAGGACTTGGTGAACTCCATCTTCACTTCGTCCGACACCTTCAGCACGACGATGTCGTCCTTGGTGCCGACGACGGTGCCGAACAACCCGCCCGAGGTGAGGACGCGGTCGCCTTTCCGGACCGCCGCGAGCATCTGCTCGGTCTCCTTCTGACGCTTCTGCTGCGGCCGGATGATCATGAAGTAGAAGATCCCCACGGTGATCGCGAGGATGGTGACCATGTGAAGCATCTGCTCGGCACCCGACGGCGCCGCGGGTGCGGCCGCCTGGGCGAATACGGCGTCGATCATGCAGGGTCTCCTGAGGTCTCGCCTCCGGCGTCGTCGCCGGCGCGGTTGCGGTAGCGGTGGGTTACCGCGTGGTGGAAGTCCGAATAGGCGTCGCGTTCGATCGCGACGCGCGCACCCGCCATTAGTGTCTGGTAAAACGTGACGTTGTGCAAGGTGAGCATGCGATGGGCCAGGATCTCCCCCGCCTGGTGCAGATGACGCAGATAGGCGCGGGAGAATTCCGTGCACGCCTCGCATCCGCACTCGGGATCGAGCGGCCGCGGGTCGCGCGCGTGGACGGCGTTCCGTATGTTGATCGGGCCCTCATGGGTGAAGGCCATCCCGTTCCGCGCGTTTCGGGTGGGGAGGACGCAGTCGAAGAGGTCGATCCCGCAGGCGATGCCGTCCAGCAAGTCGCGCGGCGTGCCCATGCCCATGAGGTACCGGGGCTTCTCCACGGGCAGCGCGTTCGTCGTGGCCCGGGTCAGCATCCAGGTCTCGGCCTTTGCTTCCCCCACGGAGAGGCCGCCCAGGCAGAAGCCGTCGCACGCCATGGCCGCCGTGCGGGAGGCCATCTCGGCGCGAAAATCCGGATCGCCGCCGCCCTGAACGATGCCGAAGTGGAGTTGCGGCAGCGCGGTCGGCGTGTCGAGCTCCCGGGCCCGCGCCAGGGAGCGCTCGGTCCAGCGGATCGTCCGCTCCCCGGCATCGCGCACGACCTCGGGGCTGGCCGGAAGCAGGACGGCGTGATCGAGGGTGACGGCGATGTCGACGCCCAGATCCGCCTGGATTTCCATCGCCCGCTCGGGCGTCAGGTTCTCCGGGCGCCCGTCGAGGTGGGAGCGGAACGCCACGCCCTCCTCGGTCACGTTGACGCGATCCTTGAGGCTGAGGATCTGGTACCCGCCGCTGTCCGTCAGGATGGGACCGTCCCACCCCATGAATCGGTGGAGCCCGCCCAGGGACCGGATCAATTCGGCCCCGGGGCGAAGCATCAGGTGGTACGTGTTGGAGAGGACGATCTGTGTTCCGGCCACGCGAAGATCCGCGGGGGTCAGCCCCTTCACGGTTCCCTGCGTTCCGACCGGCATGAAGGCCGGCGTTCGCACGGTTCCGTGCGGCGTTCGAAGGAGCCCCGCGCGGGGCGTGGCCGCGGCCCCGCGGTCCAGGGTGAAGCAACCGGGCGACGCGGACGCGGCCGGCTCAGCCCCCATGGCCGGCGAGGCTGTCGATGCGATACTCCTTCAGCTTCGTCCGCAGCGTCTGCCTCGAAATGCCCAGCGCCTCGGCGGCGCGCGTCTTGTTTCCACCCGCGTGGGCCAGCGCCATCTCGATCGCGACGCGCTCCGCCTGGGCGAGCGTCGTGATTCCGCCCTCGCGATTCAGCCGCGCCTCCAGGACCTGCGTCCCGGAGCCGGTGGCGCCCACGATTTCGATCGGCAGGTGCTCCGGCAGGATCCACTCGTCGCTCTCGAGGAGAATCGCCCGTTCGATCACGTTGCGCAATTCGCGCACGTTCCCCGGCCACCCGTAGGCCATGAGGAGCCCCATCGCGTCGTCGTTCGGTCCCTTCACCGTCTTGCCGAGTTCACGGTTGTAGGCGGCGACGAAATGCGCGACGAGGGCCGGCACGTCCTCCGGCCGCTCGCGGAGGGGCGGGATCACGATGCGAATGACGTCGAGGCGGTAGAAGAGATCCTCCCGGAACGTTCCCTCCTCGACCAGTTCCTTCAACACACGGTTCGTGGCGGCCACGATCCGCGTGTCGACGTGGATGTCGGTCGTGCCGCCGACCCGCCGGAAGCGCTTCCCCTCCAGGGCCCGCAGCAGCTTGGCCTGGAGTCCGGTGGACATCTCCCCGATCTCGTCGAGGAAGAGCGTTCCTCCGTTCGCCAGCTCCATCAGCCCCTTCTTCGTCCGCTTCGCGTCGGTGAACGCTCCCTTCTCGTACCCGAAGAGCTCGCTCTCGAGGAGATTGTCGGGGAACGCGCTGCAATTCACCTCGACGAACGGCCCCTCCCGAACCAATCCAAGGTCGTGGACCTCGCGCGCGAAGAGTTCCTTGCCCACGCCGGTCTCGCCTTGCAGGAGCACGGTGCTGCTGCCCGTGGCGGCCACCTTCTGGATGGTCTCGAACAGTTTCCGCATTCGATTCGATCCGCCCAGAACCAGGGTCGAGCCGGTCTTCTGGCGTTGCGCCGCGCGAAGCCGCGTCACCTCCTCGGCGAGGCGCGTCTCCTTCAGCGCGTTGTGCACGATCAGCTTGATGTGGTCCAACTCGAACGGCTTGCCGACGTAGTCGTAGCAGCCGGCCCGGGCCGCCTCGACGGCGTTCGCGAATTTGCCGAACGCGGTCATGATGATGACCTGCGTCTCGGGCCGTTTCGCCTTGATCTTCTTCAGGAGCTCGATGCCGCTCTCGTCCGGCAGTTTCTGGTCCACGAGCGCCAGGTGAATCTCCTCGCGCTCGATGACCTCCAGCGCCTCGGCCACGTCCGCGGCCGTCGTCACGCGATATCCCTCCTCCGTCAGGCTCTCCTTGAGCGTGAAGCGGAGGGTTCGTTCGTCGTCCACCACCAAGAGGTTGAAGGTCTGCCTAGCGAGGGTCGCGACGTCGGTCTCCATGTCGTTTCTCCACGGGTAAGTCGATGATCACGGCGGTCCCCTGTCCCACGACGCTGTCGATCGTGATGGTGCCTCCGTGCTCGCGAATGATGCTCTGGCAAATACTCAACCCGAGGCCCGTTCCCTGGGACCGGGTGGTGAAGAACGGATCGAAGATGCGGGCCTGGTCCGCGGCCGGGATCCCGGGGCCGTTGTCCTGAACGCGGATCTCCACGACGTCGATCGGCGGCGCCCCCCCGGCTCGCTCCACGCGCTCGAGGCGATCGGTGGCCCGGCGGCCCAGGGCGCTTCGCGCCGGCACGGCCTTCCGCGCGGCGCGTACGGAGACGCGAATCTCCCCTCCCTTCGCCAAGGCCTGGATGGCGTTCATCAGGAGGTTCAGGAGCACCTGGAGCAGCTGGTCGTGGTCGACGAAGATGGGGGGCGTGTCGGCCGCCCGTTCGACGTGCAGGAGGACGTCTTGTCGCACCGCCAGTTCGTGGACCAGGGTCAGGGCCTTGTCCAGCGACGGCACGACGCTCTGGCGCTTTAGTTGGGGGGTGTCGGGACGGGCGAACTGGAGAAGCCCTTCGACGATCCGATCGAGGCGGGCCGCCTCCTCGAGGATCAGGTCGACGAACTGGCCGCGTGGATCGCCGGTTTCGAGCCGGCGACGCAGAATTTGAGCGGACGTACCGATGCCGGCCAGCGGGTTGCGAATCTCATGCGCCACGCCCGCCGATAGGGCCCCCAGCGAGGCCAGTCGGTCCCGCCTCCGCCATTGCTCCTCGCGGGACTTCTGCTCGCGCAGGTCGTGAAAGACGGCCACGGTGCCGTGGAGGTCGCCCTGCAGGGTTTCCAGCGGGAGAAGCCGGAGCGCGAGCGGCAGCACGTCGCCGGACTTGGTGACGGCCTCGACCTCGTGGGTGCCTCCCGGCGCCGCGGTCCCCCCGTGGGGCACCAGGCCCCCTCCACGAGGCACCCGCAGCACTCTGGCCGCGTCTTCGCCGATGAAGGAGACGTTGTCGTACCCAAGAAGGCGCGCCGCCGCGGGATTGGCGGCCAGCACGCGCCCTTCCCGACTCACGGCCAGGACGCCCATGGGAGCGTGCCGTAGAAAGCTCCAGGCGACTTCCAAGTCGGTCGTGGGGGGTGGCGTCGCGTCGGCCGCCGTGGTGGTCGGGCGCGATGTCACTGCAAGGCTTCCGAGCCGCGTGGTGGGTTCATCCCTGAGCCCCTGGTCACAAAATTGCCGGCCCCGCCTGGGAATCAGGCCCGGGTGCAGGTGGCTACAGATTTACCAGTTGGGGGGAAGAAGGGTCAAGCGGTTTCGGGGCGCGGACTTCCGGGCCGGCGGGACCGCCGGGCCAGCGTTCGAAGGAGCAGGGACGCGACCGTGCGCCTTACGTCGGAGCGGTCGTAGTACCCCTCCGAGATGCGGCGCCCGACGGCAGCCAGGCGGCTTTCGTCGTCGTGGCCCGCGGGCTTCGACTCGGGGCGAGCTTTAGTGGAGGTGGTTGGCACGATCACAGTCCCTCCGAAGCGCGGCGAGCGCTTCGACCCAGTTGTCCCGTAGCGTCGAGAGGGCTTCGAACGCCTCCTCGAAGTCTCCCCGTGCCAACTCCGTCAGGCAGGAGTCGAAGTGTTCCAGCACCTGACTCCCCACGGACCGTCCCTGGTTGTCGAGGGTGT
>QJVW01000104.1 GCA_003235575.1 Candidatus Eiseniibacteriota bacterium
GGGGCAGCCCGGTGCATCGCGTGTTCGCGATGATCCGGGAGGAGGCGGAGCGGTATGGGGTACCGATCGTGGGAAGCGAGGTCGTCGGCCTTGTCTGCCAGGACGCCTTGATCGACACGGCGGAGCACGCGCTCCGGCTCGAAAGCTTCTCACGCGATCAGATTCTCGAGAATCGGCTGGCGCGTCATCTGGGCGCCGCCGAGCAGGCGGTTCCGGAGTTCGTCGGTGAGGTCGCTTCGTCGGCGCCGACTCCCGGCGGCGGCAGCGTCGCGGCGCTGGCTGGTTCGCTCGCGGCGGCCCTGGCGACGATGGTCGCCCGGCTGACGATCGGCAAGAAGCGGTACGCCGAGCACGACGCCCGGATGCGGACGCTGGAGCGGGACGGCGAGGCGCTTCGGCGGGAGTTGTTCGATCTGGTGACGGAGGACGCCAAGGCCTACGAGGGGTTCGTCGCCGCGGCGAAGATGTCGCAGCGGACCCCGGAGGAAGTCGCGACCCGCGAGAAGGCGATGGCGGACGCGGCCCGCAACGCCGCCGACGTGCCGCTTCGGACCGCGGACGCTTGTCTGCGGGCCATGGAGTTGGCCGCGGGGGTCGCAGAGGTGGGAAATCAGAACGCGGTGAGCGACGCGGGGGTCGCGGCCTGGATGGCGCGGTCCGGCGTGGAAGGCGCCGCGCTGAACGTGACGATCAATTTGCCGTCGGTCCCACCCGAGGACCGGGACAGCCTGGAGTCGAGGGCCCGGCAAATCACGGAGCGTGCGGCCGAGCTCCACGCGAACATCGTGGAGCAGGTGCGGTCGCGGATGACGGTCGCGGCCGGAACCTAGGGACTTCGAGGGAGCGAACGAGCCAGCGTGGACCGCAATCTCGCGATAAAGAAGAAGGCGCAGAGTCTGATCCAGAAGGGTCAGATCGACGCCGCCCTCGCCGAGTTCGACAGACTCTTCGAGAGCGGCGACAAGGATCCGTACGACTTCATTCTCGTCGCGGACCTCCTGGCGAAGCGCGGCTCGATGCAGGAGGCGGTCCGGCGCTACCGGCAGGCCGTGGACGAATACGGCAAGGCGGAGCTGTTCAAGAACGCGATCGCCGTCTGCAAGAAGATCCTACGAATCTCGAAGGAAGACGTCCAAATCCATCGGGCGCTGGGCGACCTCTACGCCAAGGAAGGGCTCTACGGCGACGCCCAGATCCACTACCTGGAGTATGCGGAAGGCTCGATTCGCCGCCAGGAGCACGACGCGGCCCTCGACGTCTTGGACCTCGTGATCTCGCTGTCTCCGGACAACGAGGAGTTGTCGGAGAAGTACGTGGAGATCGCCTCGCGCGCGGACCAGCCCGAGCGCGGCGGGAAAGAACTCCTCCGTCGCGCGGAGCGCGCCGAACAGGCCGGCCGCACCAGCCTGGCCGCCGAATTGCGCGAGCGCGCCGACACGTTGGCGCCCCCCGCCGAGAACGCGGCGGAGTCCGGCGAGGACTCGGAAGACGCTCCGCATGACACGCCCCCCGTGCCGGATGACGATCTCAACATCGTGCGCGGCATGGGCGACCGCTCGATCGCGGAGACAGCCGACCTCCCGAGCCCGAGCAAGAACGGATTCGAGACCGCGGTCACCGCGAATCGCCCCGAGGGTAGCGACCGGCTCGAGCCCGGTGTGGTTTCGCTCGGCGCCGAGGGTGTCGCCGCCGCCGATGAAACCGACGCGTCCGGCATGACGCTCGAGCCGGGCGTCGTCTCGTTCGACGAGGCACAGCCGGCCGAGCACGCGCCGGGGACGATCGCGGGGGAGACGCCGCCGGAATCCGCCGACGAGGCGTCGGTGGAGGAAACGCTGGTCGCGGATGCGCCAGCCGAGGAAACGCCGATCGCCGACGCGCCCGCCGAGGAAGCGCCGGTTGTCGAAGCCCCGGCCGACGAGGCGCCAGTCGCGGATGCTCCCGCCGAGGAACGACCAGCCGACGGGGCGCCGGCCTCCGAGGCGCTGGTTTTCGAATCGCCGGTCGACGTCGCGCCCGCCACGCCGCCGTCCGCCGAGGCCGCCGCGCCGACCCACGAGCAGCTGGCTGCCTCGTACCTGGCGAGCGGCAACAGGGAACTGGCGGCGGAGGAATTCTGGAAGGCCGCGGAGCTCTCGTTCTTCCGCGGAGACCTCGCGCTCGCGCAGTCGCTGCTGGCGTCGCTACTCGAGATCGCGCCGCAGCACGAGCCGGCGCTCCGGCGCCGGGTCGACATCACCGTTCAGACGGAGGACCGGAAGGCGGAATCGGAGGCGCGCTTCGAACTGGCGGAACTCTACCTCGCGCAGGAGGCGTGGGCGCTTGCGCGAGCGGAATACGTCCGCGTGATCGAGCTCGATCACGACAACGACCGCGCGCGCGGGCGCGTCCAGCGCCTGGACGCGATGATTCAGGGATCCGCCCCCGCCGCCTCCGCCGGCGTCGATTTCGACTCCATCGACGTGCCGAAGCCGGCCGCGTCCGTGCGGGTCCGGGACGAATCGCCGATCAACGCGGACGGCCTCATCGATCTCGAGGAGATCATCGGCGAGTTCAAGCAGGGCATCCAAGATTCGATCTCCGGCGAGGACCACGAGAGCCACTACGATTTGGGCATGGCCTACATGGAGATGGGCTTGCACGACGAGGCGATCTCCGAATTCCGGATCGCTCAAAAGGGCGGTCCGATGGAATTGAAGTGCCTGGAGATGATCGCGCTCTGCTACCTCGAGAAGAACGAGGCGGCGGAGGCCGTCCGCGAGCTGGGGCGGGCCTTGGAGCTCCCGGGACATGGGCCGGACGAAACGATCAGTATCCGGTACAATCTGGGTATGGCACACGAACGACTTGGCAATGACGACCGCGCGCTCCAGCACTACGAGGAGGTGCATCTCCTCGACGTCGACTTCCTGAACGTCGCGCCGAAGGTGCGGGAGCTCAAGCAGCGGCTATCCGGCTCCCGGGACCGCGGATGAGCGCGTCGCGCCTCGATCTCCACCTCCACTCCACAGCATCCGACGGGTCCGATCCCCCCGAAACCATCGCCGCCCACGCGGCGCGCGAGGGAGTGGAAATCCTCGCGCTGACCGACCACGACGCCCTGGACGGCATCGCCGCGCTTCGCGGTCCCGCCGAGGAGGCGGGAATCCGGCTGATCTCCGGCATCGAGCTCTCGGTGAACGAACACGGGCTCGACGTCCACGTTCTGGCCTACGGTTTCGACCTCGAGAACGCGGGCATGCTCCAGGCGGTGACGCGGTGGCGCGACGCACGTCGCGATCGGGCGAAGAAGATGCTGGCGAAGCTGAAAGGGCTGGGCATCCGGATACCGCTCGACGACGTCGAGGCCATCGCCGGGGGCGGCGCGCTGGGCCGGCCGCACGTGGCGGAGGCGCTCCTGCGGGTGGGCGTCGTGGATAGCCTGAACGAAGCCTTCCAACGCTTTCTCGGACACCACGCTCGGGCCTACGTCCCGAAGCAGACCGTGCCCCTGGATCAGGCCGCGGCCATCGTTCACGAAGCGGGCGGCGTCACCGTCCTGGCGCACCCCGGAACCCTGAACCGGGACCACTACATCGAAGGGTGGACGCAGCGCGGGCTCGACGGCATCGAGGTGTGGCACACCAAGCACGATGCCTCCGCCGTGAAGCGCTATCGTGCGATGGCGGCGCGCTACGGCCTCCTGATGACGGGGGGTTCCGACTACCACGGCGCGCGAACGCCGGGCGTGACCATCGGTTCGGTCGCCGTACCCGAGGAAGTCTTGGGCCCGTTGGACGAGGCGCTTCGCGCGCGGCGCCCCGTTCGCGCGCGGCGGTAGCCAGCCTCCCGCTCCCGCCCCGGGACCCGCGCGATTAGGCGTGGCGGTCCGCACGAACTTCTGATAGCGTTCGTGGCGTTTCCATCCCCCATGCGCACCGTCGTCCGAAGCGCCTCCCTCATTGCGTTCACCGTCGCCTGCGGCTACGCCAAGATGGTTCTTTTTCCGTTTCTCTTTTTCGTCGAGCTCTTCTCCGCAGCCACGGTTCTGTCCGGCGTGGTCGTCGGCCCGGCCTGGGGAGCATGGGTGGGCGCGATCGCGCGCCTGATCTTCAGCGTCGCGAATCCCTACGGACCGCCCCATCCGTGGGTGCTGGCGGCGCAGGTGCTGGGCGGGGCGATCCTGGGCGCCGCGGGAGGACTCCTCCGGCGGCCGCTCATGCGTGGGGACAGCACGGGTGCGACGGCCTGGCTCCTGACCGGCGCGCTCGCGACGGCGGCCTACGACCTATTGACCAATGTGGCGCAGGGAGTAGTGTTCGGATCGATCCCGGCCACGCTCGCGCTAGGAGCGGTTCCGGCGCTCCAGCACATCGGATCGAATACGGTGATCTTCCTCGTTCTCGGGCGGCTCGCGGGCCCGTGGGTCGAAAGGCAGGTGGGGGATGCGGCGCGTCCGGTCTAGGCGAAGCGGCGTGGCCCTCGCCGGGCTCATCCTCTTCGCGGCGTGGGTCCCTGCGGCCTCCGCCGTAGCCGGCTTCGACACGGTCGACGCTCCGCGTCCCTCGTATCCCGGTCCCAAGGTGTGGAAACCGGGCAACCCGCAGGCGCGCGATTCGACATTCGTCCAGGACGACCGAATGCAGGCGACGGTCGCCGCCGCCGCGGACTCCATTGCGGCGGCCGCCGACGTCGGGGCAGAGCGGACGTTGAGCGACCGTCGCCGCGACGGCGCCACGACGCCAAGGCGGCAGTGGCGTGACCGCTGGCCCGTTCACATCGCGGCCCTGCCGTTCGTCAGCGATGCCTTCGACTTCCCGGTATCCCTCGATGCGGGCATTCCGTTCGCCGCGTGGCCCATGCCCAGCACCGATCGCACGGTCCTGTCCTCGACGGTGGCGCCGTTCGGGGTCGCGAACGCCGCGGCGACGATCGCCGTGCCGGCGCCTCCGGAAGGGGACCCGTTCCTGGTCGAAGCATGGGACGTCGGGACGAACGGATCTCCGCGCGGGGCGCTTGCCGGGCCGGGGGCGCTTCTCGCGGGACCCGAACCGGATGTTTGGTGGCGCCGGCCGCTTCTCGATCCGCTCGCGGCCACGGAGCCGACGACCAGCGCGCTGCTCTACGAGAAGGGCGATCGCGGCATGGAGCACACCGGCGCGCGCTTTGCCGCGCCCGGCCTCGCGCGCGGATTCGCCGGGGCGTTCACGCGTCGCGTTTCCGAAGGGGACGATGCGTTCGTCCGCGCGCTGGAAACCCGCTATGCCGTCGCGGTCAACCTGCGGCGCGCGGGCGCGGCACGGGCCTGGCTCGAGGGCTCCATCGCCGACCGGCTGATCGAATCGGAGGCAATCGATCAGGTGGTCGGGCGCGCCAAGGGATCGACGCGCCACCTGGCGCTCCACGCGCTCCACGCCCGGGGGTCGAGCGACGTTCGTGTCACGCTGCGTCTGGCACGCAGAAAGCATACGCAGATCGACCCGCTCGACGGCGCGCGGGAGCGCTGGGACGAACCGTCGGCGTCCTTGCTCGCCAGCGGTACCACCCGTTTCGCGCCGGCGTGGACCGGGATGATTTCGGCGATGGTCGCCAGTGGAACGATCCGATCGCGCGCGGGCCCGGCTGTCGTCTTCGGCGGCGTGCTCGATGCGTCGCGCGAGATTCGGCGGCGCGACGCGCGCGTGACGGTCGGCGTCCGTCGCGGCGCGCCTCGCGCACGGACGACGTGGGGAGCCGACGTGGCCTTCGATGCCCGGCGGTCCGACGAATCCTTTTTCGACGCCCGGATTTCGATGTCGGCCCGCTCCACGCGCGCCGCCGCGCGCTTCGATCTCGAGTCGACGCATCAGCGGGCCACCTGGGAGGACCGGGCGTCCCCGACGAGGGTTCGCGACTACGCGAACCTCCTCGTGATCCCGCAGGCGATTCGCTACCGAACCGAGAGCGACCCCGATCTACGTCCGCGGCGTCTGAGCGGCGTGGTAGGACGGGCATCGTGGTCGCCGCGCGGCCGTCTGCGTCTCCACGCGACAGGCTCCGTTCGATACGTCGCCGACGACTTCGGATGGGACGTGACCCGCCTCGAATCGGTCGATTCGATCATCGTGCTCGAGCAATCCGGACGGCGGGGCTCCGGCTGGAACCAGCACCTCTCCGTGGGCGCCACGTGGAGCGTCGGGGCGCTGCGCCTCGGATCGCAGGGATGGATCCGCGGCGGCGCGCTCGGTCCGTCCGACGGCCCCGGACCGTCGCCCCGCGCCGCCTCGCCGGCACGGGCCGGCCTCGACGTGGACGTCAGCGCACGGGCCGTGCTGTTCGAGGGAGACCTCCCGCTCACCCTGGGCGTCGAGGCGCACGTGGCGGGGGAACGGGACGGCCTGCTCCGCGCCCCTTCGATCGTGACGCTCGATGGTTCGCTCCGCGCCGATTTCACGGATGCCGGCCTCTTCTTTCGATTCGAGGATCTGCTCGATCGCCGCCCCCCCAGCGGCGTCTACGACCTGGCGACCGGCGCCGGCGTTCCGATGCCGGGTCGGCGCTTCCACCTCGGCGTCATCTGGCATCTCTTCGACTGACGGAGCGGTTGGTCGCGAAGCGTCGCCGGGGAGGGGACGATGGGCGGACGGGAATGGCGCGCGGTGCTTCTCTTCGTGCTGCTATCGCTCGTCGGCGGGGCCGTGTTCCGCGGCTGGCGGGGTGACGCGGACCCGACGCTGATGGAACGCGTCCGGGCGATGGACGAGGAGTCGCGGCTGGATGCCACGATGGAGCCGACGGCGGCGGCGCCGCGGCCCGTACCGGCGGCGCGGGAGCGACGCGCCGGGCTGCCCGCCCTCGGAACGCTCGATCCGGACCGCGCCACGGCGGCCGACTGGGAACGGCTCCCCGGCATCGGCCCCTCCCTGGCCGCGCGCATCGTCGCGGATCGAGCGGCGAACGGGCCGTTCGGGAGCGTCGCGGGCCTCCGCCGGGTTCGTGGAATCGGCCCGAAAACGGTGGATCGACTCCGCCCGTACGTTCGGAGCGCGCCGGTCGATTCGGCGCCGCCGAACGCAAACTGACCGCCGCAAAGCGCAACGCGGCGTGCCGGCTGCAACCCGCCGGGGCGCCGCGGTTCGATCGAGCCACACGCTAACCTACTCCATCGTAGGTACTTGACCTTCCTCGAAGGCATTTCCCCTTCCGCGCGCCGCGTGGCATCCCTCTTGCGAAATTGCATCGCGCCACACCCGCGCTTGGCGGTGCGGGTCCCACCATGACGTCACGATCGAATCGAGCGGGGGACACATCGTGCAGCAGGAAAACCTCGGCCTCAAGCTGCTGGAGGCGCGTCTTATCAAGCCGGAGGCGCTTCAGAAGGCGCAGCAGCAGGTCAAGACCGGTGGAGGGCATCTCACCGCCGCGCTCATCAAAATCGGAGCCCTCAGCGAGGCCGATCTCACGAAGTTCCTGGGCGACCTCTACGGCGTCCCCTCGGCCGACCTCAGCAGCTTCGCGCCCGATCCCTCGGTCGTGAAGCTCATCCCCTCGGACGTCGCCAACAAATTCCAGATCGTCCCGCTCTCCAAGACCGGCCGCCGTCTCCAGGTGGCGATGGCGAATCCCGCGAATATCTTCGCGATCGACGACATCAAGTTCATCACCGGCTGCGAGGTGCAGCCGATGGTGGCTTCGGAAGCCGCCATCAAGGCCGCCATCGACAAGGCGTACGACTCCGCCGCCTCGTTCGAAACGGTCATGCGGGGGATGGAGGACGACATCGAGGTCATCGAGGAGCAGATCGACGATGCTCCCGACGCGACCCTCCTCGGCGAGGCGGACCAGGCCCCCGTCGTCAAACTGGTCAACTCGCTGATCTCCGACGCCGTACGCAAAGGAGCGTCGGATATTCACATCGAACCGTACGAAAAGGCGCTTCGGGTGCGGTTCCGCATCGACGGCACCCTCTACGAGATGATGTCGCCCCCCTTCCGCATGAAGCCGGCGATCATCTCCCGCCTCAAGATCATGGCCGAGCTCGACATCGCCGAGCGCCGGGTGCCCCAGGATGGGCGCATCAAGCTCCGTCTCCTGGGCCGGACGATCGATCTCCGCGTGTCGAGCCTCCCGACGATCTTCGGCGAGAAGGTCGTGATGCGAATTCTGGACAAGGGCAACCTGAACATCGACCTGCATCGGCTGGGCTTCCAG
The DNA here is from genome assembly GCA_003235575.1 of Candidatus Eiseniibacteriota bacterium. Classification (GTDB taxonomy): domain Bacteria; phylum Eisenbacteria; class RBG-16-71-46; order SZUA-252; family SZUA-252; genus SZUA-252. The sequence goes on from QJVW01000104.1 coordinate 8,170, forward strand.
GAGAAGGCGCTGGAGGACTTCACGAAAGCGATCGCCATGCCGTACGGCATGGTCCTCGTGACCGGACCGACCGGCAGCGGCAAGACGACGACGCTCTATTCCGCGCTGTCGAAGATCAACATGCCCGACGTGAACATCATGACCGCCGAGGATCCCGTCGAATACAACCTCGATGGGATCAACCAGGTTCTGGTCAACGACGAGGTCGGTCTCAGTTTCGCCGCGGCCCTGCGCTCCTTCCTGCGCCAGGACCCCAACATCATCATGGTCGGCGAAATCCGAGACATCGACACCGGCTCCATCGCGGTCAAGGCCGCGCTCACCGGGCATCTCGTTCTCTCCACGCTCCACACGAACGACGCGCCGAGCACGATCAACCGAATGGTCGACATGGGGATCGAGCCGTTCCTGGTCTCCTCCTCGACGAACCTGATCATGGCCCAGCGGCTCCTGCGCAGGATCTGCGCGTCCTGCAAGACCGAGATCCGGCTCCACCCCGAGGTGCTCCGCGAACTGGACATCTCCGAGGCCGAGGCGAAGAAGAGCACCTTCCAGGAGGGGAAGGGTTGCCTGGAGTGCAACAACACCGGGTACAAGGGGCGCTTGGGCGTCTACGAAGTGATGCCGATCACGGCGAAGATTCGAGAACTGATCCTCGATCGGGCTTCGGTGGCCGCGCTCAAGAAGCAGGCAATGGCGGACGGAATGCTCACGCTCCGTGCGGACGGCCTGCTCAAACTCAAGAACGGGATCACCACGGCCGAAGAAGTCCTGAAGGAGACGGCTCCCGACCGGTAGGTCGGCCACGGAGGTACTATGGTGTCGCTTCGGCAGTTGCTGGACGAGATGATCAAGATGAGGGCCTCGGATCTCCACCTCTCGGCGGGGGTGCCGCCACAGGTGCGCGTGGACGGCTCCATCCTGCCGATGTCGCATCCCCCCTTGACGCCGCAGCTGACGCAGCAGCTCGCCTACAGCGTCCTGAACGAGGAGCAGCGCAAGCGGTTCGAGACGACGAAGGAGCTGGACCTTTCCTTCGGCGTGCCGGGCCTGTCGCGGTTCCGCGCCAACGTCTTTCTGCAGCGCGGCGTCACCTCGGTCGCCATCCGGCAGATTCCGTACGAGATCTTCTCCTTCGAGCAGTTGGGCCTGCCCAAGGTCCTGCGCGACTTCAGTCAGAAGCAGAAGGGGCTGATCCTCGTCACCGGACCGACGGGCAGCGGCAAGTCGACCACGCTGGCGGCGATGATCGATCTGATCAACACCAACCGCGCCGGTCACATCATCACGGTCGAGGACCCGATCGAGTACGTGCACCACCACAAGAAGTGCATCGTGCACCAGCGCGAAATCAATTCCGACACCAGTACCTTCGCCAACGCCCTCAAGTACGTCCTGCGCCAGGATCCCGACGTCATTCTCGTCGGCGAAATGCGCGACCTGGAAACGATCGCCGCGGCGCTCACGATCGCCGAGACGGGCCACTTGGTGCTGGCGACGCTGCACACGAACTCCGCCTACGAGTCGATCAATCGAATCGTCGACGCGTTTCCGGCCGGACAGCAGCAGCAGATCCTCTCCCAGCTGGCGTTCGTGCTGGAGGGCGTCTTGACGCAGCAGCTGATCCCGCGTCTGCGGGGCCCCGGCCGCGTCATGGTGGCCGAACTCCTGGTCTGCACGCCGGCCGTCCGCGCCGTCATCCGGGAGCGGAAGATCCACCAGATCTACAGCCTCATGCAGGCGGGAACGAAGCACGGAATGCAGACCATGAACCAGGCGCTCTTCCAGGCCTACATCAATAAGCACATCTCGCTCGACGAGGCCCTGGGCCGCAGCCCGGAGGCGAAGGAGCTCGAGCAGATGATGGGCAAGGTCGGCGTCCAGACCGCCTCGATCTAGGCGGCGGAAGCAAGGGGGATCGTCGTGCCGGTATTCGTGTGGAAAGGTCGGACCGTCTCCGGGGAGATCCAGACCGGGGAACTCGAATTCAATACCCAGGACGAGGTGTTGGCCGCGCTTCGCAAGAAGCGCGTGATCATCACTTCGGTCCGCGAGAAGTCCAAGGGTTTCTCGATGAACATCCCCGGCATGGGGCCGGGCGTCACGACGCGGGACCTGGCGATCTTCACGCGGCAGTTCGCGACGATGATCAATGCCGGTCTGCCGCTGGTGCAATGCCTCGACATCCTCTCCAAGCAGACGGAGAAGGAGGCGTTCCGCACGATCATCGCCGCGGTGACCCGGGAAGTGGAGGCGGGAAACACGCTGGCCGAGTCGCTGGCGAAGAAGGAACACAAGCGTGTGTTCGACGAACTCTTCGTCAACATGGTCGAGGCCGGCGAGGCCGGCGGTATCCTCGACGACATCTTGATGCGGTTGGCCACGTTCATCGAGAAGGCCGAGGCCCTCAAGCGAAAGATCCAGGGCGCCATGGTGTACCCCGGCGTCGTGATGTCGGTCGCCGTGCTGGCGACGTCGTTCATGCTCATCTTCATCATTCCGACCTTCGCCCGCATGTTCACCGGGTTCGGGGCGGAGCTGCCGCTTCCGACGAAGATCGTGATGGGGCTCTCCTCGTTCCTCCGTTCGTACTGGTGGGCGATCATCCTCGGCATCGTCGGACTCGGGGTCGGGATTCAACGCTACTACCGGACCGAGCGCGGCCACCTGCAGATCGACCGCATGCTGCTGAACGTCCCCGTGCTCGGGGACGTGCTCCGCAAGGGCGCCGTGGCGCGGTTTACGCGAACGATCGGCACGCTCATCTCGTCCGGCGTTCCGATCTTGACGGGTCTCGAGATCACTGCGCGGACGTCGTGCAAGTGTTCCCGCCGATGGTCGTGCAGATGATCTCGGTCGGGGAGGAGACGGGCGCGCTGGACGACATGCTGACGCGCATCGCCGACTTCTACGACAGCGAGGTCGACACCGCCGTTGATTCGCTCACGTCGCTGATCGAGCCACTCATGATCGTCTTCATGGGCGGCGTGGTCGGCGGCATGGTGATCGCGATGTATCTGCCGATGTTCAAGCTGATCAACGTGGTGGCCGGGGGCAACTGATCGAGAGGGGAGGCCGTTCGATGGACGCCCGCCCGCGGGAAGCGGAACCGGAGCTACGTGCCGCCGTGCGCGCGGTGATTCTGGGCCGCATGGCCCTGATTGTCCTGGTCGCCGCGATGGCCGTCGCGTTCTCGGACGGGGCGTCGGATCTGGCCTCGCACGCGCCCTTCGCGTTCCTGGTCCTGCTTTCGGCGGGGCTGGCGGTGGCGTACCAGCGCGCGGCGCGGGGGGGCGCGGAGTCGAAGCCGCTCCTGGCGACGCAGTTCTTCGTGGACGTGGCGGTGATCTCGTATCTGCTGCTCTTCACGGGGGGCGCGTCGAGTCCGTTCGCGCCGCTCTACCTGCTGGGGCCGCTCCTCGGAGGCGTCTTCCTGTCGGTGCGCGGGGGCATGCTGTTCGCGCTGGTCTCCGGCGGCGCCTACGCGGTGATCTTCGCCGCCGACCGCGGCGGGCTGCTGACGCCGGCATTGGCCGGGATCACGGAGCGGCTGAGCGACAGCGCGCTGCGCGTGCGGTTCGCCCTCTACGTGCCGCTGATGTTCGTGGTCGGCGTGATCGGCGGCGCGATCGGGCGGCAGTTGCGGGACGGGGCGCGGGCGCTGGAGCACGCGAAGGAGGAACTCCATCGCGCGCTCTTCGATACGGAGTCGATTCTCGAGAACATGTCGAGCGGACTGGCGACGGTGGACGCGCTCGGCGTGATTCGGCACTGGAATTGCGCGGCATCGGAAATCATGGGGCTCCCGGCGAGCACGGTGCGCGGTCGGCACTACCGGGAGGCATTTGGGCCGGGCCTCGAGTCGTTCGCTGAGCGGTTGCACGAGACCCTCGAGGCGGGCGCGGCGGTCAGTCGCCACGAGGCCCACCTCACACGCGGCGATGGGACGGTGGTGCCGTTGGGGCTTTCGACCAGCCTTCTGCGCGACGTGTACGGAGAGCGCCGCGGCGTCATCGCGGTGTTCCAGGACCTCTCGGAGGTGAAGGATCTGGAGGAGCGGATCCGGCACGGAGAGACGCTGGCCGCGATTGGAGAGCTGTCGGCCGGCATCGCGCACGAGATCCGGAACTGCCTCAACCCGATTTCGGGCTCCGTGGAGGTGCTGCAGCGGGAGTTGCGGGTGACGGGCGAGAACGCGCGGCTCTTGGAGTTGATCGTTCGGGAGTCGGAGCGTCTGGACGCGTTCATCCGGGAGCTGCTCGACTACGCCCGCGAGCGCCCGCTGCAAACCGAGATCGTCGAGGTGGGCGCCCTGCTGCGCGACGCGGTCGACGTGGCGCGTCAGCACCCGAGCGCGATGCCGGGAAAGACGATCGACCTCGTCGCGGGCGACACGGCGCTGTGGGCCGCGATGGATTACGAGCAAATGAAGCAGGTGCTGCTGAACCTGTTGATCAACGCGCTGGAGGCGATCGGAGAGCAGGGCCGGGTGACGGTCCGAACGATCGCCGCGGCCTCGGCCCAGACGGCGGTGGTGGTGGGATTCGAAGTGCGGGACACGGGCGTCGGCATTCCGGCCGACGAGGTGAAGCGCGTGCTGGAACCGTTCTTCTCGACGAAGAACGGAGGAACGGGCCTTGGCCTGGCGATCGCGAGCCGTATCGTCGAGCGCCATGGCGGGTCGTGGGAACTCGAGAGCCGCGTCGGCGAAGGCACGGCGATCCGGGTGACGATGCCCGGAACGTCGCAGCCCACGTCGACGACGGTCCATGCGGCATGACGGGGATTTCCCCATTGATGCGAGGTTGATTCCGTGGCGGGCGAACGAATCCTGATCGTCGATGACGAAGATAGCATGCTGCAATACCTCTCCATTCTGCTGACGAAGGAGGGGTACGAGGTACACATCGCGCGGTCCGGCAAGGAAGCCTTGGCCAAGGCGGAGGAGTCGGAATACGACGTCGTGGTGACGGACATCAAGATGCCGGGCGAGATCGACGGCCTCGGGGTCCTGGCGGGCGTGAAGAAGATCGACCCCAGCGTGCCGGTGGTCATTCGCACGGCGTTCGCGTCGCAGAAGACCGCGATCGAGGCCCTGAATCGTGGCGCGTACCAGTACGTCGAGAAGAGCGCGAAGAACGACGAGGTGCGCCTGGTGATCAAGAACGCGCTCGCAATGCGGCGCGTGCAGTCCGAGAACGTGCTCCTGAAGCGCCAGATCAAGAAGAGCGACGAGACCAAGGAGATCATCGGTCACAGCGAGCAGTTCCAGCGCGTCCTGAAGCTCGTCGAAAAGGTGGCCGACTCGGATTCCACGATTCTCATCGCCGGCGAGAGCGGGACGGGGAAGGAACTGGTCGCCAAGCGCCTCCACTACCTCAGCCGTCGCGCGGACGGACCGTTCGTCTCGATCAACTGCGGGGCGCTTCCCAAGGATCTGCTGGAGTCGAACCTGTTCGGGCACGTGAAAGGCTCCTTTACCGGAGCCGTTCGGGATCAGGAGGGGCTGCTCGCCGTCGCGGGCGGGGGCTCGTTCTTCCTCGACGAGGTGGGCGAGACCCTACCGGCCACGCAGGTGAAGCTGCTTCGAGCCCTCCAGGAGCGCGAGATCATCCCGGTGGGCGGCACCAAGCCGCGGAAGATCGACGTCCGCCTGATCGCCGCCACGAACGCGGATCTGGAGAAGGCCGTGTCCGAGAACCGCTTCCGGGCCGACCTCTTCTACCGGCTCAACGTGATTCAGATTCGGTTGCCCGCGCTCCGGGAACGGAAGGACGACATTCCCGAATTGGTGGAGCACTTCCTGACGAAGTTCACGGTGGGGAAGGAGCCCAAGACGCTGAGCAAGGAAGCTCGGGAGGCGTTCATGGCCTACGACTGGCCGGGCAACGTCCGGGAACTGGAGAACGGGATCGAGCGGGCGGTGATTCTGGACGACGACGGCGTGATCACGCCGGAGGACCTGCCGGAGCGGGTGCTGCAGGGTGGCCGGGGCCGCGGGAGCCTCGTGATCGACACGCCGGGCATGACGCTCGACCAACTGGAGCGGGAATACATCCTGAAGGTGCTGCACCACACCGGCGGCCAGAAGAAGCGGGCCTCGGAGATCCTGGGGATCAACCCGTCGACGCTTTACCGAAAACTGCTCGCCTACGGCCTCCTCCACGAATCCACGCCGGCCGAGGCGGGCGTCAAGGAATAGGCCGCCTCCCGTTCCAAGCGTTGCAAAGTGGCCGCTTCGCCGTCGCGCCATGCAAGTTGCGCGATCCGAGGCGGCCGTAACGCTTCCTGCGCGAATCGCACGGATTGCCTTGAAGGCGCGCGCCCGAACGCCCGTCGCACGATCCCAGCAACCGGCAGCGGCATAGGGGGATGTGGAGGTGATCGGGTGTGTGGCACGACTTGGCACATGCATTGCTATTCGTACCGGGGTGGATGAGCAGAGGCAACAGAGGCACCGAACCGAAGCGAGGAAAGGAGGCGACTGAGAGCATGAAGAACGCACGCGGCTTCACGCTGATCGAACTCATGGTCGTGGTCGTCATCATTGGAATCCTCGCGGCGATCGCGATGCCGAATTTCGTTTCGATGCTCGACCGGGCCAAGGAATCGGATCTGGCGGAGAACATGCACACGTTCCAGTTGGCGATCGAGGACTACGCCGTCCAGAACACGGGGCGCTATCCGCTGGCGGCCGACGCGGGCACGGTGCAGGCGAACTTGCCGAGCGGCACCTGGCCGCGCAACCCCTTCACCGGAGTGCTGAACCAGGCGCCGACGTGGGATGCGGATCCGGCGGCGAGCGGCATCATGGGCAACAATCCCGCCACGACCGTCGGCTACACGCTGAAAGGCTTCGGCAAGAGCGCGCTGCTGCCGCTCGTGCTGAAGAACGGATGATGATGAAGAAGAAGATAGAGAAGAAGCAGTACTCGTTCCCCAACCCCAAACAGGAGGTAGATGTCATGCTCCGGAACAGCAAGGGCTTTACCCTCATCGAGCTCATGATCGTGGTCGTGATCATCGGTATTCTCGCGGCGATCGCGATTCCGAACTTCATCGCCATGCAGGACCGTGCGCGTGAGGGCAGTGTGAAGGCGAACATGCACAGCTTCCAGCTCGCGATCGAAGACTTCGCGGTGAAGAACAGCGGCACGTATCCGCTGGCCGCGGACAACGCCGCGGTGCTCGCCAACATGCCTGGCGGCGTCTACCCGACGAACCCGTTCACCGGCACGCCGGATGCGTGGACGTGGGTTGCCCCGGCGGCTTCGGGCATCATCGGAACGTCGGCGGTCGCGACGACCGGCTACACGATTCAGGGCTTCGGCAAGTCGGCCATTCTGCCGCTGTCGCTGACCAACGGCTAATCGATTCACAACGGCAACAGACGGGGCGGCAGGTTCCGGACCACCGGACCTGCCGCCTTCGTCGTTTAGGCCGACCAGACCCCCCGCCGCCCCCCCCACGCGCCTGGCACGGAACCTGCGATTCGATGGCGGCCGTGGCAGTAGTCCAGGAATCAGGGAGGTTGGTTTCGATATGTCCACCATCCAAGACACCGCCCATCGCTCGGGTGCGACGGCTCTCGGCGGCCGCGGAATCCACGCGGTCCCGACGATGCCGATCCTGTCCCTAGAGGGGCTCCGCAAGACCTACCGCGACCCCATGACGCTCAAGCCGTTCACGGCGGTAGACGAGGTGACGCTCGAGCTGGAACGCGGGGAGATCTTCGGACTGCTCGGGCCGAACGGCGCGGGGAAGACCACCACGATCAAGCTCCTCTTGGGGCTTGCGCGGCCGACGGCCGGACGCGTCCTCCTGGAGGGCCGAGAACCGCGGGAGCCGGCGTCGCGCAGCAAGCTCGGGTATCTCCCGGAGAATCCCTGCTTCTACGATCACCTGACGCCGCTCGAGTACCTGGATCTCACGGGAGCCCTGTTCGGGATCGCCCCCGCCATTCGCCGTCGCCGGGCGTCCGATTTGCTGGAGCGGCTGGGACTGGGCGCGCACGCGCGCAAGGCCCTCCGCAAGTTCTCGAAGGGAATGACGCAGCGCGTCGGGTTGGCGCAGGCGCTGATGAACGAGCCGCGACTCCTGATCCTCGACGAACCGATGTCGGGCTTGGATCCCGTCGGGCGTTCGGAAGTGAAGGCCCTCCTTCGCGAGCAGCGCGCCGCCGGGGTCACGGTCCTCATGAGCAGTCACGTGCTCGCCGAGACGGAGCCGATCTGCAATCGCGTCGGCATCATGAAACAGGGCCGCCTGGTCGAGGTCGGGACGGTTTCGACCCTACTGCAGAGCGGCGTGCGCGAGTGGGAAGTCGCCGTGGAGGGCATGTCCGACGCGGTCGCCGCGCCGTTCCGGGCGGGGGGCCACGATGTCGAGCGGATCGGATCCCGATCCGTCGTCCGCGTGCGGAACGGAGACTCGCTCCAGGACGTGCTGCGGCAGATGCTCCAGGCCGGCATCCACGTCCACTCGGTCGAGCCCCGGCGCGAGACCCTGGAAGAGCACTTCGTCCGCGTGTTGGACGGCCGGACGGTGGCGAGAGGAGGCCGGTCATGAGGGGCGTCGTCGCGATCGCGCAGAACACGGTGCGCGAGGTGATCCGTCAGCGCATGGTGCTGGTCCTGGCGCTCTTCGGCGTCGGGCTCGTCGCCGCGTCGCAGGTGCTGTCGCCGCTGGCCCTGGGCGAAGGCCGCAAGGTCGTCACCGACTTCGGGCTGGCCGGATCCTCGCTTCTCGCGACGCTGCTCGTCGTCGTGCTCGGCTCGAGCCTTCTCCACAAGGAGCTCGAACGCCGAACCATCTACGCCGTGATGGCCAAGCCGATCCGGCGAAGCGAATTCCTGCTCGGCAAGTTCTGCGGCCTGTGGATCACCGCGGCCGCGCTGATCGCCGGCATGTTCGCGATCGTGCTGGGCGTCGTGACCGTGTCGTACGGCGAAACGCCGTGGCTGGTCCTCGGCGCGATGGCGCTCACCGTGCTGGAACTCGGCGTGATCACCGCGATCGTCGTCTTCTTCTCGTCGTTCACGACGCCGGCGCTGACCGCGTTCTTCGCGGCGGCGACGATCGTGGCCGGTAACTTCGCGGACGACCTTCTCTACTTCGGCTCGCAGGGCGCGGCGCCGTGGGTCGCGCGGGCGACGGAAGCGGTCTACTGGATGCTGCCGCACCTGACGGTGTTCAACGCGCGGGGCGCGGTGGTGCACGGCATCGCGGTCGCGCCCGAGCGCCTGGCGTTCGCCGCGGCCTACGGTCTGCTCTACTTGATGGCCCTGCTGATCGTCGCCGGCGCGATCTTCGAACGCCGGGAGTTCCGTTGAACGCGATGCGCGGGTGGGGGGGCATGGTCGTGGCGGTCGTCCTCGCCGCGGCGCTGATCGCCCTTTCCGGCATGGTGGACCGGGCGGACCGCGCGCGGCGTGGCGCGGCGGCGCGCGAGGAACTCCTCTACTACCCCTCGGGTGTCTGGGTCCGCCAGGCGACGCTGGGTTACGAAACCGCGGCGGCCGACTTGGCGTGGCTGCGCGGCATCCAATACTACGGCGAGCATCGGCTCAGCGACCAGCGCTACGACATGATCGGGCACGTGATGAACATCGTCACCGACCTCGACCCGCGGTTCACGCAGCCCTACGTGTTCGGGGCGTTCGTCATGTCTCAGGAACTGGGGCAGCCGCAACGGGGGCTGGAGCTCATGGAGAAGGGGATGCGGGCCAACCCGGAAGACTGGAAACTGGCGTTCGAAACGGGATTTCTCCATTACGTGGGCACGCACGACCACGCCGCCGCCGCCCGGTACTTCGCGCGGGCGAGCGCGCTTCCGGGACATCCCGAATACGCGGAACGTTTCGCGGCGTTCGCGGCGCAGCGCGCCGGCGACAGGGACATGGCGATCCTCCTCTGGAAGCGCGTGGAGGCGACCGGAAACAAGTACATGCAGGAGGTGGCGCGGCGGGAGCTGCGCCGTCTCGGCGACGGAGCGGAGGGCTGAGATGACGCCGGATTGGTTCGTTTCGCTGTCCGCCTTTTTCATCGGCCTGGCGCTGGGTTCCTTTCTGAACGTCGTCATCGCGCGCCTTCCGCGCGGGGAATCGATCGTGCGGCCGCGATCGCGCTGTCCTCGATGCAAGGAACCGATCGCGCCGCGGGACAACATTCCGGTCCTCTCGTTCCTGCTACTGCGGGGCCGCTGCCGGCATTGCCGGAAGAAGATCCCCTGGCGCTACCCGCTCGTGGAGCTGACGGCGGGGATTCTCCTGGTGCTTCTCGTTTCACGCGCCGAGCATCCGGGTCTCCTGGTCGCGCACGCGGCGTTTCTCCTGGCGCTCGTGGCCGTCGCCTGGATCGACCTCGACACGCGGACGATCCCCGATGTCGTCACGATTCCGGGCGTGGGCGTGGGCCTCGCCGCCAGCCTCTTCGGTCCTCCGGGCTTCCTCGCCGCGCTGATCGGCGCGGTCGCCGGCGGCGCCAGTCTCTGGCTGGTCGGCGCGGCGTACGAAAAGACGACCGGCGTGCCCGGCATGGGGGGCGGCGACGTGAAGCTCGCCGCGATGATGGGCGCGTTCCTGGGGACGGGCGGCGTGTTCATTTCGATCTTCCTCGCGTCCCTGGCCGGCTCCGTATTCGGCGTGGCGCTCATCGCCAAGGGGCACGGATCACGACGAACCGCGATTCCCTTCGGAACGTTTCTGGCGCCCGCCGCGGTCGTCTTCCTCTTGTTCGGCGACTCCCTGCTCTCCTGGTACCGCTCGTTGGTGCCCTGACGCGCGTGCAACTTGCACGCGCGTTCCGATCGGAACGCCCGCGGGGACGTGGCCGCTTTCGACCAGACCCTGGCCAATTCCATGCCGGTCGGGCCGCCCAGCGGCCTTAACTCCATGGAATGACAACGGGCAGCGCATGGCACAGGCCTTGCCTTCTTGGTGCCTCGGATTGCTCTAACCCCAATGGGAGGTTCCCGGACATGACGAAGCACGGAGGGCCGATGGCGGCCCGCCACGGCGGCGAGGGGTTCTCGCTGATCGAGCTGATGGTCGTCCTGGCCGTGTTCGCGATCGTCACGGCGATCGCGCTCCCGGGGCTCAACAAGTTTCTGCGGAGCGTCGAGTTGAACAGCACGGTCGAGCGCATGGCGACCAGCCTCCGGGTCATCCGGCAGCGCGCGGTGACCGAGAACAACAACTACGTCGCCGTCCTCGGCGCCGATGACAACATCGCGTGGTGGGACGACGACGACAACGACGGTGTCAAGGACGGCACCGAGAAGTCGGGCGGGAACGCCGCGATACCAAGTTGGATGACGGTGACGAACGACCCGCTCAATCCGTTCGCTTCCGACACGTTGACCTTCGCTCCGAACGGGAGCGCCAGCCAGTCGGGGACGATCATCTTCTCGAACGCGGAAGGCTACCAGCGGACGCTGTCCGTCATTCGGCCGACCGGAATGGTGACGGTCCAATGAGGATGCATCGAGATCTCGTCGAGGGGATCCGGCGCTCTCCCCGCCGCGCGCGGGGTGCCGCCGGCTTCAGTTTGATCGAGGTGATGTTCGCGCTCACGTTTCTGGCGGTGGGGATCCTGGCCGTCGCCGCGATGATCCCGGCCGGCACCCGCGGTGTTTCGGAGAGCCGTGTCATCACGTCGAGTCTGATGGCGGGGCAACTGAAGATGGAAGAACTCCGCGGGACCACCTTCAAGAGTCTGGCGGTCGGGACCTTCAGCGACACGACGTCCGGCTTCACGCGGACCTGGACGGTCACCGATTCCATTCCGACCCCCGGATGCAAGCGAATCAAGGTCACGGCCAACTGGACCAACAAGCAAGGTGGCCAATCGACGGTTCTGACCAGTTACGTGACCCGATGACCGGCAGGGAACGCCGTAACCCCGAGGTGCTCATGGTGACCCCTAAGAACAAGCGCTCCACCGCCGGTTTCACGCTCGTGGAGATCACGATCGCGCTGCTGCTGTTCGCGCTGGTGGTCGGGTCTATCTACGAGATTTGGGTTCGTGGGGAGAGGTCCCAGCAGGTTGGGATGGAGCTCGCCGAGGCGAGCCAGAACGCCCGCGCGGGCGTCGACCTGATTTCGCGGGAGCTCCGCTCCGCCGGCTACGGCATCGATCCCGCCGTCCAGCCGTCGATCGTGACCGCCTCGCAGTACCGCATCACGTTCGCGCTCGACCTCAACGGCAACCGAAGCATCGACATGGGCGAGGTCATCACCTACTTCCTCGATCCCAGCACAACGACCGCGTTGGCCAGCGCCAGCGCCAACCCGTACGACTACGTGCTGCGGCGCAAGGTCGGCACCGCGGGCGACTCGCTCGCGGCGCCCACGACTGGGACCGGTGAAGTGGTCGCGTACGGGCTGACGCAGCGCACCGCCGACAACGTCACGGCGAAGAACGTGCCGCTCTTCTCGTACCGCGACGCGGCGGGTACCGCGCTGGAATTGAAGGCGGGGACGTCGAACGACGTCGCGGGCGCGTTCTTCGGCAAGACGGTAAGCGACCCCGACCTCGGCAAACCGCCGGGACCCGGGGTGAACAGCAAGGTGAAGAACGTCCTGATGAACATGGTCACCGAGACGCGGCAGAAGAACGTTCAGACCGGCGGGTACGATCGCGTTCGCGTCAGCACCTCGGTCGAGCCGCGAAACTTCCCGTTCATCGCACAGGCGAACCAGGCGTACACACCCAACACCGGCGCCACCGGGACGGGCACCGGCACCGGTACGGGTACGGGCAGCGGCACGGGCACCGGCACCGCGACCGCGACGTCCACGGGCACGGGTACGGGCAGCGGCACGGGCACCGGCACCGGCCTCCCGCCCAGCCAGCCGCCGATTCACATTCCAACCGACAAGGTGCTCTCGCTCGCGCTCGCGAACCTGGACGAGTACGACTCCCAGGAGGGATCCAACACCACGCAGAACGGCGAGCGGGACCTCGACATCATCGTGGGAACGCGGGCCAGCGGCATCGCGAACATCCGCGTGTGGTGGAACGGGCAGCCGGGCAAGTACACCGGCAACGTCTACTACCGCTCGACGCAGAACTACATGGGCAACGCCTCCTACGACATTCCGGCCCTGGTGGCGGCCAATGTCGACTCGTCGGATGGGGAAGCGCGCGACGTCGTGACCGGCGTGGTTACCGGCGCGAGTCAGGGCAAGTTCCAGATCTGGCTGAACCAGGCGTTCGGCGGCGCGTTCGACACGCGCGGCAAGGTCGGCACGTCCACCAACCCGGCCGCGCCCAATCGGATCTACGGCGACAATCCCGGCACCGGCGAAGTCCGCGCCGTCGCCGTGGCCGATCTCAACAAGGACGACAGGGCGGACGTGGTCCTGGGCACGGTCACCGGCGCCAACACGGGCAAGATCGAAGTGTGGTGGGGGAACGGAAACGGCGGCTACTCCCATTCCCCCTCGCTCGATGTCTACACGGCGAGCGGCGAGGTGCGGTCGATCGCGGTGGCCGACATGAACCGGGACGGCTATCCGGACATCATCGCCGGCACGAAGACGAACACCGCCGACACGCAGGGCAACGTCGACATCCTCTTCGGGAGTCTCCTGACGTTCGGCCGGTACACGACGCTGTACAGCGTCGGCGTCGGCGGCGCGGTCTACGGCATCGCGGTGGGCCGGATGGACAGCGATTCCTATCCCGACGTGATCACGGCCGTCCGCAACGGAACGACCACCGGAAAGATCGAATTCTGGAAGAACGCGGGAACGCTCTCGAACGCGCTTTCGCGGCGCGACGAGCAAGCGACCCCCGGGCCCGCGCTATCCGTCGCGGTCGGACCGCTCGATTTGAAGGACGGTCTCGACATCGCCGTTGGAACGGCCGGGTCGGGCGGAGCCTCGCCGCCGGCGGTTCAGGTCTACTTCTGCAATCCCGACGCCGACGGCGGCGCCATCATTCCAAACACGTTCGGCTGGGCCGATGCCAACGCCGGCGGATCGGTGAACGCGATCGCGATCGGGCGGCTGGAATGCTCCCTGGACCATCCGGACGAGGACGGGCTCATGGACATCGTCGCAGGGACCGCGACGAGCGCCAGCACCGGCGACCTGGTGATCTATCTGAACCCGTACGCTTCGACGCTCTACCCGTAGACCCGGGATTCCCGGCACGCACGCGGAGAGGAGAACGAGGATGCTGAGCGAAGTCAATCCAGGACGGAACGATGCCCGCCGCGCGGCGGCGTCGGCCGGCATGTCCGGCAATGCCATGGTCGTGGCGCTCCTCGTCCTCATGCTCTTCACCGCGGCGGGTGTGACCTTCGTGGCGGTGACCAAGTCGGAGAAACAGATCGCCGGAAACCAGATGTCGGGTACGCAGGCCATGTATTCGGCCGAAGCCGGCATCAGCGAGGCGCTCCTCCGCATGAACAATCCGAATGACGCCGCGAACTACATCGGGCCGCCGACGCCGATCCCCGCCTGGGGGCGCTACCTCGTGGCGAAGTCCGGGGCCAGCAAGCTGGATCCCGATGGGGCGCTTCAGGCTGCGGACGGCTGGGACAACAACCAGAACTCCTACATCGACGAGTCCGGGGAGCGCTATCCGGAGGTTCTGTCGAAGCAGCCCATGACCGCGGAAGCGCCGAAGTACCCGTACGTGCGCGTGGAATACAAGATGCGGTCGAACAAGTTGGTCCGATTCGGCGATCTCGATAAGAATCCGGCGACGCCGCCCGTGGAGAACTTCACGATCGGCGCACCCGTCCTTCGGCTGACCGCGCTGGGACAGCGCGGCAACGCGAACAAGGTCATCGAGGCGGAAGCCGTCCGATTCCCCTTCGTCGACGTGAGCACTCCGGTGTGGGGCGGCAACGCGCTCAAACTGAACGGCAATGCGCTGCTGATCGACGGAGCCGATCATCAGGCGACGGCCCCGTACGACACCATCCCGGGCGCCGCCTCGGTGCCGGGCATCCTCACGCTCGGCCCGACAAGCGACGTTCCCCTTAGCCCCGGACAGGAGAACAACGTCATCGGCGAGGGTGGAACGAGCAGCATCGAGCAATCGACCTACAGTTACGACTTCAACGCCATCAAGGCCAACGCCATGGTCGAGGCCGAGAACACGCTTGCCGCGGGGACCAGCCTATCGTCGTCGGATCCTCCCCTCGGCACGCTGGCGGACCCGCAGCTGACGTACGCCGAAGGGAACCTGAAAATCGCCGGCAGCTGGAGCGGGGCGGGGATCCTGGTGGTGAACGGCAACTTGACGATGACCGGCGGTTGCCAATTCCGTGGAATCGTGGTCTGCCTCGGCGACGTTTCGCTCGCCGGCGGCGGTCCCGCAGACGTCGCCAATATCATCGGCGGCCTGATCTATCAGGGCACGGTGGTCGAAGACTCCTCGATCGGCGGCGCGGCCCGCGTCCTCTACTCGTCGGGCGCCGTGAACAACGCGCTGCTTCTCATGCGGTACACGCTTGCCACGTGGCGCGAGCGCTAATTCAAGGAAGGCGGACGAAACAGGTGACGACCATGAACCGAACGCCGAACCGATGGGCACTGGAGACGGGACCCGAGGCCGGGAACACGCTGGTCGTGGCGCTCCTGGTCCTCTTCCTCCTCACGTCGCTGGGAATCTCCTACGTGGCGGTGACGAAGGGAGAAAAGCAGATCGCGGGGAACCAGCTCTCCGCCTCCCAAGCGTTCCAGAACGCCGAGGCGGGGCTGAGCGAGGTGCTGACGCGGATGTCGCACCCGACGTCCACTGACTACATCGGCCAGACCCCCGGAGCGTACACCCCCGGTTGGGGTCTCTATGTCGTGAACGACGCGGGGGCCCAGACCCTCGACCCGGACTATGACGCCACCACGAGCGACGGCCTGGACAACAATGGGAACGCCGCCGTGGACGAGTCGAGCGAGCACTACGGAATCACCGGGTCGCGGCAGTCCGGCGGACCGAACCCGGTTCCGGTCGCCGAGCGGCTCGATTACCCTTGGGTGAAGGTCCGCTACAAAGTGGACGGCGGAGGGAACATCGTCCTCTTCGGCGATCACGACAACAACCCGACGACGCCGCCCGTGGAGAATACCGTGCGCGGCATTCCGAAGATCATCGTGTCGTCGCAGGGCCGCCGTGGCGTCGGCTCCAAGATCGTGACGGTCGAGGCGGTGAAGTGGCCGCTGCCGCCGATCCCGGGATCCGTGTACACCGAAGGCGCCATGACCTTCAACGGCAACGCGTTCTACGTCGACGGCCACGATCACAACTACACGGCGCCGTACGACACGGTCGCGGGCGCGCCGCCGCTACCCGGCATCTCGACGCCGAACGATCCCAATGCCATCGAGTCCAATCTGAACGGCGTGCAGGCGGACAACGTGCAGGGCACGGGGTCCGATCCCAGTGTGGAGTCGTCGCCCGTAAACCTAGACCTGCCGGCGCTGGCGGCGGCGTGGAGTCAGATCGCCGACGTGTCGCTGAGTGGGAATCAAAACAACCCCAGCACCGCGGATTGGGGAACCCTTGCCAATCTGAAGATCGTGCACATCGCCGGAGACCTTCACATCTCGGGCAACGCTGACGGCGCCGGCGTGCTCGTCATCGACGGCGATTTCACCCTGTCGGGTACGTTCAATTGGAACGGCGTGGTGCTGGTCCTCGGCGACGTCACCGTGACGGGCGGCGGTACGGCGAAGCAGATCGTGGGGGCCCTCATGATCCAGGGCACGCTGACCGGATCGACGTCCATGAACGGGCAGATCAAGCTCTTGTACTCGAGCGCGATGATCAGTCAGTTGAACGCGCTCTCGTCCTACGAAATCTCGTCGTGGATCGACCAGTAGCCGGGTAGCACAGGCATGCGGTAGCAAGGGGCGGCGCTCGTGGGGGGCGCCGCCCTTTCGATGTCCGGACTTCCGGGCTACTGGTAGAACCAGTACCGGAACGGCGCGTAGTTCTCCTCGCCGGACGTCGACTCGCGATGGATCGCGATCCGCGGGGCGTCCCGCGTGATCAGGCGCCCCGGGATCGTGAAGCGGGGCTCGACCCAAACGCTTTCGGAACGGGCGATCGACCAGACGCCCGCATCCGCCCCGTCCACCGTCACGCGAAGCCGGCTCGGGTACCAGGCGTCGGTTCGCATCACGATCGTGAGATCGCTGCCCGGCCTGGCATGGATGCGGAACCGCTCGGAACCGCGGATGATGCGGCCCCCGTCCGTCGCGGGCCGGTTTCCGCGCCCGCCGAAGGGATAGCGGCGCAGCACATCCTTCGCCTCGGGTTCGCTTCGCCATTCGTGGCGCCGCTCGTCCGCGAGCCAGGCATGGTCCAGCGAATCGACGAGCGCCAATCCGGGGCTCAGGCCGTCGGCGACGCCGGGGCGGTCCGTCGGCGCGGTGTCGATCCACGACGCGGGATAGACGACCATGTCGGTCCCCCCGCAGATCGTGTTGACGCTCAAGTGCGCCCGAAACGCCTCGGGGCCGAAGATGCCGCTCTCCGGCCAGTACGGGAACCACTCCGGGTAGACCGCGAAATAGGTCGGGATGCGCGCGGGAGGGCGTCGCCGCAGATGCTCGAAGAGGCAGCCCAATCCCGAGCGATAGACGCGCGCGTATCCCGGCGAGGTGAGCCCGACCAGATCGACCGTGGAGCGACGACCGTAGTAGGCGATCGCCCCGGCGTCGTTCATGCCGACCACGGCGTCGGGAGGCAGGTTCTGGTCGATCCAGCGGCCGACCGCGACCTGCTGGTGCAGGATATTTTGGCAGTTGTAGCCGTAGAGAATGATCATATCGTGCTGCTCCGGCAGCAATTTCGGCACGGCGATGCCGGCGGGAACGGCGATGGCCGCAACCGTTGCCGCGATCGTCACCGCGCGCGGCGCGCGCGCCGGCACGAGGGCGGACAGCCGGCCCCAGCCCGCCGCGACGGTCACCAGGAAGAGCGGAAAGAGGCCCTGCAGGTAGCGATCGTAGTGCACCCACCAATGAACCGGCAGGGCGCACACCACGAGGCCCGCGCCAAGCAGCGCGATGAGCGTGCCCGTGGCGGGCCATCGCGCCGGCGCCAGGCGGCCCGCGAGCACGAAGAAGAGGAGGCCCGCCGCCGAAACGGCGCCGAACGCGCCATGCAGCACCGTACCTCCCCCGGGAGGGTGGCCAGGCAGGAGGAACGAGAGAAACGTCTTTCCGATCGCGAGCCAGATCCTGGGGAGGCCGAACAGATACGCCATGCGCGTTTCGGAGTACGGCTCGGCGAGAATGGATTTCGCCTGGCTGCTGGTCGACTCGAACGTCCCGCTGACGGCGAGGTTCACCAGGAAGGGGATCGCGGCCGCGGCAAGGAGGAGGGTGGCGGGCACGACGCTACGGCGGATGCCGTCACGTGCTCTGGCGCGCCATACGTCGCGGAAGGCGAGGAGCGCGAAGACGCCGCAGAGGATCGCCCCCTCCGGCCGGGCCCCCGCGAGCACGAGCGCCCACCAGCGAAGCGTCGGAAAGCGCGCGTTGCCGCGCTCGCGCAGGTAGGCGTGGGTCGCGCCCAGGAGCACGGCGGCGTAGAGCGCGATCTCCATGCCGCTGAGCGCGCCCCACAGGACGTGCGGGCTGGCGAGGACCAGCGCGCAGGCGAGGAGGCCCGCCGGCCATCCTCCGAGCGCCGTCGCGAGGCGCCACGCGAGAAGCGCGACCAGGAAATAGCCGAGAACCCCTAGCCCGAACACCCAGGCGATCGCGACGGAGGGGCCCGCGCCCACGAGGTGCGGCGGAAGGAGGAGCAGGGGATACCAGAGGCTGGTCGCGCCGGTCGTGGGTCCGTTGCCCGGCGTGTAGACAAAGGGGTGCCCTTCGGCGATCGCCCGGGCGTACTGGAGATAGATGAACGAGTCGTCGAGCGGCAGCGCCATGCCGCCTCCGCCCGCGGCGTCCACGACCTCGCGCTCCGTCCGGAGCACGCGCCCCGCTTGGAACGCCGTGATGCCGAGCAGCGCCAGGATCAACAAGACATGGAGGGCCCGGCCGCGCATCCAGGCGATCATGGCGTGGCCCATCGGATGCGGTAGAGGGGAATCGACGGATACCCAACCGGCTCCGCCTCGAAGACCGGGGCGAGCCCCGGGTCGAGCCGCGTGAGGTAGACGGGATGTCGATCGAGATTGCGCGCGATCAGGAGGTTCATCGCATCGTCGAGATCGCCGCGGGCCGAGGGGACGCGAAGCCACGGATAGGTGCGCGCCAGATGGTGGCCGTACCAGGGCCAGAGGAGAAGGTATTTGTAGGCGACCACCAATCGGGGATGGCTCTCCCGAAAGTCGGTCGCTTTGTAGAACCAGAGGGAGAATGTCCGCCCGTCGTATTCGCTGATGATGACCGCGTCGGGCTCGACGGCCGAGAGGTTCCGGTGCGCGTACACGTACGGGGTCAGATCCTTCGACGCGTCGACCGACCGCGCATGCGCGACGGCGTTCCAACCCGCGGCCACCAGGAGCGCCGCCGACGCGACGGTCGCGACACTCCGTCCCGCGCGCCCATCGCCCGTGCCAAGGGCCGCGGCGCCCGCGCCGGCCAGGGCGGCGACGATCCAGAACACGGGCATCCAGTACCCGACGTCGTCACCGATAGCGTAGAGGGACAGGAGCGCCACCGTCGCGGCGAGGGCGGCTAGCCCGGGCCCCATGCGCCGGAACCCGTGTCGGGCCGCGGCGGCCAGC
This sequence comes from Candidatus Eiseniibacteriota bacterium, assembly GCA_003235575.1. Lineage (GTDB taxonomy): Bacteria > Eisenbacteria > RBG-16-71-46 > SZUA-252 > SZUA-252 > SZUA-252. Next base: position 27,875 of record QJVW01000104.1, read on the forward strand.
CCCGCGCCGAGCGCCACGAGACCCCATCCCCAGTCGGTCCACCACCGACCCGGCACCAGGTGGGTCCACATCGAGACCGCGTCGCGCGCGAAGAAGTTCTGCCGGTATTGCTCCCCGGACAGCACCCACCAGAGCCGCGCCGGTGTGGACGGAACCCCCCAGGAGAACTCGGGGCCGGGCTTCCCGGGCCCGGATGGAAGCCCCGCCCGGATCGGCAGATAGAGGACGAGGGTGGCTCCCCAGGCCGCAAGAAGGAGCAACAGAACGATCCCAGGCATGCCGATTCGTTGAGTGGCGAGGGCGCGACCGGCGCTCCACACGACCGCGGGAGCCGCGGCGAGCAGGAGCAGGTGGTTCGTGAGCCCCAGGCCGAAGAGAAAGGCAGCGAGCGCGAGCCAACGGACGTCCTCGCGGCGATCCGCGCGCGCGCAGCACCAGAGGATGGCGCCGAGGAAGGCGACGTTCAGCGTGTAGACCTCGGCCAGGACGCTCTGGCTCCAGGCGCCGCGGGAGAAGGCGTATAGGAGCGCGGCGCCGCCGGCCGCCACGAGAGCGACGGTCGCGTCGCGAGGCGAGGCGTCGTCGCGGGCGGTCAGCTCGGCGACGTAGCGGGTGAGGAAATAGACGCCGGCCGCGCCCGCGAGGGCCGCGACCAGGTTGATTCGAAAGGCGATGCTTCCGAGCGGAATCAGGCTCGCGAGACGCCCGAGCAGCACGAAGAGCGGATAGCCGGTGGGGTGCGGGATGCCGAGCGTCGCGGAAGCGGCGAGCAGGTCTCCGGAGTCCTCGCCGAGATTCACCCACGCGACCGTCGGGGAGAGCGTGAGCGCGTAGACCCAGAGCGCCACGAGGGCAGCGACCCAGGCGGCACCGTGGGCGAGGCGAAGCATGGCGGCACGCTAGCAGACGCCCCCGGGCCGGTCAACGCGGCCCGCGGGGTGGCGCGAGACGGTGCGGTGGCCAGAAGCAGGCGACCGATTGCTTGCCGGGATTGCGAATCGCACCGGGCCGGAACCGTCGGCTGGCAAGCTGCAAGACGGGTCCTGGCGAACCGTAAAGTATTACCTTAGAAAGGCTTACGTTAGAGCGAACCGCCGCCATGGCATGAACCTTGCTTGATACGGGCAGAGACGAGTCCCAGCGGTCGGGTGCTGGACACGCCGTCCCCCAAAACGCGGAGCACGCACATGTTCGGTAAGAAGAAGAGCGTCGTCGGCCTCGACATCGGGTCGAGCTCCATCAAGGTGGCAGAGGTCGTGCGCGACCGGACGGGGGACCGTCTCGTGAACTATGGAATCTCGGAGCCGCTCTCCGAGGCGATCGTCGACGGGGAAATCATGGACCGGCAGATGGTCCACGAGGCGATCACCAATCTCATGGAGTCGCGGCAGATTCGGAACAAGCAGGTGGTGACCGCCGTCTCCGGGCGCGCCGTCATCGTGAAGAAGATCCTGATGGATCGGCTGACCGAGGAGGACGCGAAGGAAGCGATCCAGTGGGAAGCCGAGCAGCACGTTCCCTACGACATCAACGACGTGTCGCTCGACTTCCAGATCATCAATCCCAACGTGGACGCCAAGAAGATGCAGGTGCTGCTCGTGGCGGCCAAGAAGGACATGATCGCCAACCATGCGGACATCGTCCGCGAGGCGGGCCTCCAGCCGGCGATCATCGACGTCGATTCCTTCGCGATCCAGAACGCCGTCGAGGCCAACTACGATCTGGCCCCCGGCGAGACGGTCGCGCTTCTGAACATCGGGGCCGAGATCACCAACTTGAACATCGTCCGCGACCAGGTGCCCCACTTCACGAAAGACCTTTCGGTCGGCTCGAACTCCTTCGTCGAGAACATTCAGCGCCGCCACAACGTCAGCCAGTCCGACGCGCTGAGCGCGCTGCGGGGGCTGAGCGGCGGGGACATCGACGTGGAGTCGATCGTCCAGGCCACGTGCGAAGACCTGTCCACCCAGATCGATCGCGCCGTCGCGTATCTGCGCTCGGCCGGCGACGCGGAACGAATCGACCGCATCCTCGTCTCGGGCGGCAGCGCCCGGGTGCCGGGGCTGGCGGATTTCCTCGGCCAGCGCCACCAGGTGCCGGTCGACGTCGTGATCCCGGTCTCCAAGCTGTCGATGGAGCCCGGCCTCTTCAACGGTGAATCGCCGGAGACGGTGGCGCCCATCCTCACGGTCGCCATCGGCCTCGCGCTGCGCTAGGGGGGAATCATGATCCGGATCAATCTGCTGCCCCGCGACGAGCGCCAGGTCAAGCGGAGCTTCACGCTGCCCAAGGTGGGCACGGTGATGCCCCTTCTGGTTCTGATTCTCGTGGCAGCGCTCTTCGCTTCGTTCTCGGTCGTCCAGGCCATGCAGGTCAGTCGTCTGCAGGCGGACATCGCGCGTGCGGAGCAGGAAGCCGAGAAGCTCCGTCCGCAGATCCAGACGATCAACGAGTTGACCCAGAAGCGGCAGGAGCTGGAGCGCCGGCTCGGCGTGATCACGGGATTGGACAAGCAGCGCCTGACGCGCGTGAAACTGGTGGACGAGGTCTCGAAGTGCGTCCCCGAACACCTGTGGCTGTCGCAGTTCGAAGAGGTGCCCGGCGCGAACAAGATCATGGTCGAGGGCGTCACGTTCTCCAACCTGATCGTCGCCGATTTCATGTCTCGGCTCGAGGCCTCGCCGCTCTACGAGGGCGTGGACTTGGTCGTCGCCGAGAAGGGAACCATTGATCAACGCACCGTGGTGAAGTTCAAGGTCACCGCGAGCATGACGCTGTAACCAGCTGGCGCGAGGGAATGCGATGGACCTCAAGGATCCGAAGACCCAGAAGATCGCCCTGATCGCCGCGGGGATCGCCGCGCTGGTCTACTTCTACGTGTTCGCGGACTACGTCCCGTTCAACTACCGGGCGAGGGCGAAGCAGATCGCGGAGTTGAAAGCCTCGTACACGCTGAAGATGAACGAGCTGACGAAGGCCCAGCAGCTCGTGAACCGGCTCCCCGAGCTGAAGCGCGAGTTCGCGCTGCTGAATCAGCGGTGGGCCGTGGCGCAGGAGCTGCTGCCGACGCAGAAGGAAGTCGCCAGCCTGCTGCGCAAGGTGACGATCGCCGGACAGGAGGCGGGAGTGAAGTTCGTTCTCTTCAAGCCCGGCCAGCCGAACCCGACGGCGGACTTCACCGAGAATCCGGTGCAGATCTCGGTAACCGGCGGCTATCACCGCGCGGGGACCTTTCTGAGCGAGATCGCCGAGATGAGCCGTCTCGTCAACGTCTCGCAGCTGAAGGTGAAGACATTCGACAAGGGCGACCTGGACGACACCGTCCAGGCGGATTTCGTCGCCACCGCGTACACGCTGGCCGAGGGGACTGACAATGAATCTGCCAAGCAGCCTGGCGCTGCCGCAAAGTAGACTTCTTCGCAGCCCGGTCGGGATCGTCATCCTGGTCGCGGCCGTCGCCCTGATCGGCGTGGTGGCGTACTTCGTCCTGCGCGGCGCGGCGCCCGCGAAGCTCCCGACCCCGGCGACCTCGCCGGCCGCCCAGGCGCTTCCGAGCACCGCGGGCGCTCCGGTCTACTACGGTCCCCCCGCGCCCGAATGGGTGAAGCGGGATCCCTCGGTCGTCGCGAAGTCGTCCACGACGGGCGCGGCGGCCACGGGCAACGCGGTCGCCATCGGACCGATGCCGGCCCCGGCCCCGGTCGCGGACGGACAGGCCAATCCGGAGGCCGCGGCGCCGCCGGTCTCCGTCGGCGCGGCGTCGTCGGCGGTGCCCGTTCCGACGGTCGCGAGCGTCACGGCGCCGTCCACCGTCGCGCCGGAGACGGCTGTGGCGGGCGCGGCGAGCGAGGTTCCGCAGGTCCTGGATCCCGCGACGCTGTTCCAGCGCGAGCAGTACACCTATGCGGCGGCGGGCCGTCGCGATCCCTTCCAGTCGCTGATCGACGGCAAGTTCCAAAGCCAGTCGGGAGACGGCGCCCTCGTGGACGTCGGCGATTTGCATCTCGTCGGCATCATGTGGGGCTCGTCGGATAAATTCGCGCTCGTCGAGGACAGCCGCGGGCGTGGGTTCGTACTCCGCGTCGGGGACCCCGTGATGAACGGTTACATCTCGGGCATTTCCAAGACGGAACTACAGGTCGTCCAGAACGCCTTCGGTGACTCGCAGACCGTGACGATCCAACTGAAATCCAAAGAGGGTGACCCAAATGCGACTCGGAAACAGTAGGACGCGAACGGGCCGCCGCGCCGGCGCGGGGGTGGCGCTTCCGCTGCTCCTGCTGCTCGCGGCCGCTCCGGCCTTCGGTGCCACGGTGAAGAGCATCTCGATGAAGGATGCGGGAGCCGGTACGCAGGTCGTCGTGGAGGCGGACGCTCCGATCAACTACCACGACTTCACGCTCGAATCTCCGGATCGCATCGTCCTGGACTGCCCCGGCGCGACGCTGGCGTTCGTGGAGCGGACGTGGGCGGGTGTCGATGGGTCGAACGTCAAGTCCGTCCGCGCGACCGAGATGGGCTGGGGCCAGGAAACGGGCTCCCGGATCGTCGTCGATCTCTCCCGTCCGGTCTCGTACGGCGTCAGCCAGCTGGGCAACAACATCGTCGTCGCGCTCGAGGCGAACGCGCCGGCGGAGGAGCCGCCGTCGCGCGCCGCCTCGACGTCGAGTTCCAGCGCGTCGTCCCGGGACGTCCCGGACGGGCGTCGCATGTCGCTCGACGTGCAGGGCGCGGAAATCCAGACGGTGCTCCGCAGCCTGTCGGAGTTCAGTGGCAAGAACATCGTCGCGAGCAAGGAGGTCAAGGGACAGGTGACGCTGCGGTTGCGGAACGTTCCGTGGCGGCATGCCCTCGACATCGTGATGCGCGCACAGGGCCTCGGCATGGTCGAACAGGGACAGACCATCGTCATCTCCAATCTCGAGACGCTGCGTAAGGAGGAGATGGAGCGACGGACCGCCGAGCGGGCCCAGGAGGAGTTGCTGCCGCTTTACACGCGCATTGTGCCGGTGAGCTACGCGAATGCCGAAGAGATGTCGAAATCGGTGGAGAAGACGCTCACCAAGCGCGGCCACATCGAGGTGGACAAGCGGAGCAACTCTCTCCTCGTGACGGACATCGACGAGCGGCTGGACTCCGCCGAGTCGATGGTCCGGAGCCTGGATACCAGGACCCCGCAGGTCGAGATCGTGGCGCGGCTCGTCGACGTCGACGTGTCCGCGACGCGCAGCCTGGGCGTGGAGTGGGGCGCCAAGAACCTGGATCTGCTCGACGCGGGCGTCTCCGAGGAGATCGCCGTCAGCGCTCGCGGCGTGACCAACCCCGCCGGCGTCGTGAAGATCGGCACGGTGAAGAGCTTCGGCAGCATCGAGGCGACCCTCGAGGCGCTGGAGACCCAGAACAAGGCGAACATCATCTCGAACCCGCGCATCACGACCGTGAACAATCGCGAGGCGTCGGTGGTGGTCGGCCAGCAGATCCCGCTGATCGTGCAGGATTTCGCGGGCAACGCCGTGACGCAGTTGACGACGATCGGCATCAAGCTGAGCGTGACGCCGCACATCAACGTCGGCAACAAGATCACCATGGACGTCCACCCGGAGGTCTCGGATCTGGCGGCCCAGGCGACCGTGCAGGGCGGCATCATCATCAACACGACGATGGCGGACACGCGCGTCATGGTGAACGACGGCGAGACCGCCGTGATCGGCGGGTTGATCCGGAGCAACGAATCGACGACGAAGCGCGGCGTTCCGGTCCTCATGGACATCCCGCTCATCGGCGCGCTCTTCCGGTCGAATTCCACGACCAAGGCGAAGCGTGAGCTCCTGATCTTCGTGACGCCGAAGATCCTGAGCGACCAGCAAGCTTCCAACTAGCTTCGGCGGCTGGCCGAACGCGGCCTCCGTCGTGTACTCTACGGGGCCCTCCTCACGGAGGGCCCCGTTTCGTCGTTGGTCCCGGTTCCGGAGGGAGGATCACGGCCGCACCGATGCGACGCGTAGCCCTGATCGGCCTTCCTGGGGCTGGCAAGACGACCGTGGCGCCGCTCCTGGCGGCCCGGCTCGGTTTGTCGTGGACGGACCTCGACGCGGACGTGGCCCGGGAGGCCGGCCGCTCGATCGCCGCGATCTTCGCGGAGGAGGGCGAGGAGTCCTTCCGGGTCCGGGAGCTGAAGGCGCTTCGGGATGCGTTCGCCGCGCCCGGCGGCGTGGTGATCGCGTGCGGCGGAGGGGTCGTCTGCCACGGGCTGTCGCGCGATACGCTGCGGGAGGGAGCAACCGTGGTATGGCTTCGCGCCGAACCGGAAACGGCGGCCGCGCGTCTGGGGCCCGCCGGGCTCGCCGCCCGGCCTCTTCTGGCCGGCGCGGGCGGTCGGGCCACCGCGGCGGGAGGCGTCGCGGCGCTGGCGGCGCTGTTGGCGGCGCGCGCGCCGCTCTACGCGGCGGCGGCGGATCTTCGGGTAGCGACGGACGGCCTGTCGGCGGAGGCGTGCGTCACGGCGGCGGCGGCGGCGGTGCGGGAGCGATGGGCGAACTCCGAATCGTAGGCGGCGCCCTCCGTGGCAGAAAACTCCGCGTTCCGGACCGCGGCGTCCGTCCCACATCGGAGCGCGTGCGCGAGGCGATCTTCGATATCCTGGGGCCCGACGGTGTGCGGGGCGCCGCGGTGCTCGATCTCTACGCCGGCACCGGGGCGCTCGGCATCGAGGCGCTGAGCCGGGGCGCGGCGCGCGCGCTCTTCGCGGAGCGGGATCCCGCCGCGGCGAGGGCGCTTCGGGGGAGTCTGGAACTGCTGGGTCTCGACGATCGGGCGCGCGTCGCCATGGTGGACCTGCGCGCCGTGCCGCGCCCGGACCCGTTCGAGGGCCCGTGGGACGTGGTCTTCCTCGATCCGCCCTACGACGGCGCGGACGGGGAGACGTGGCTCCGGCGCCTGGCGCGCTGGTCGTGGCCGAAGGGTGGCGGGATCGTAATCCATGAATATCGCACGGGCGGCGCGGTTGCCGCGCCCGCCGGCCTCGCGCTCCTGACCGAGCGCGCGTACGGCGACACGACGGTCTCTTTCTACCGGGCGAGCGGCGCCGCCGCCCCGCCCGGACGAGGTGCGCAATGAACCACGCCGTGTTCGCGGGGACCTTCGATCCGGTCACGAATGGCCACCTGGACCTGATGCGCCGCGCTCTGCGGATCGTGGACCGTCTCACGGTGGCCGTGGCGGTCCGCCCGGAGAAGGGCGTGCTCTTCTCCCAGGCGGATCGGGTCGCCATGATCCAGGAATCGATGCACGGGGAGACGCGTCTCACGGTCGAACCGTTCTCCGGGCTCCTCGTGGAGTACGCCCGGCAGCGCAAGGCGAGCATGATCATCCGCGGACTGCGATTCGTCTCGGACTTCGAGTACGAATTCCAGATGGCGCTCATGAATCGCCGGCTGGACGACGGGATCGAGACGCTGTTCCTCATGCCGAGCGAGGCCCACACGTTCCTGAACTCGACGCTCGTGAAGGAGATCGCGATGGCCGGCGGCCCCGTGGAGAGCTTCGTGCCCGCGCACGTCGAAGCGCGCCTACGAAAAGCGGTGGAGGCACGGCGATGACGCGCGCACCCGTCGGCGCCCGCGTCCGGGCGCTGAAGCCCTCGGAAACGCTGGCCCTGAGCGCCCGCGCCCGCGAGCTGCGCGCGGCCGGCGTGAAGGTCGTCTCGTTCGCCGCCGGCGAGCCGGACTTCGACACGCCCGCGTTCATTCAGGAGGCCGCCATCGACGCGGTGCGCGCCGGCCACCACCGCTACACCGAGGTCGGGGGGACGGCCGCGCTCCGTGAGGCGATCGCGCGAAAGTTGGAGCGCGATCAGGGGGTCCGATACGAGCCGAAGCAAATCGTCGTCGGAAACGGCGCCAAGCACGCCATCTGGAACGCGCTCTTCACCGTGCTCGAACCGGGGGACGAGGTTCTCTGTCCGGCGCCCTACTGGGTGAGTTTTCCGGAGATGGTCCGGCTCGCCGGCGGCGTTCCCGTCGCCGTGGCGCCCTCGCCGGGTGACTACAAGGTGGCGCCCGAGGATCTCGAGCGCGCCGCCACCCCGCGCACGCGCATGATCATCTTGAACAGTCCGAACAATCCGTCGGGCATGGTCTACGGGCCGGACGAGGTGCGCGCGATCGTCGCCTTCGCGACGCAACACGACCTGTTGATCCTCTCCGATGAGATCTACGAGCAACTGGTCTACGGCGAAGCGCGGCACACGTCGCCCGCGTCGCTGGGCGACGACGCCAAGGCGCGCACGATTCTGGTGAACGGCGTGTCCAAGACCTGGGCCATGACGGGGTGGCGCATCGGCTACGCCGCGGCCGCGCCCGAGATCGCGAAGGGCATGGAGCGGTTGCAGGGACAGATGACGTCGAACGCGGCGTCGATCTCGCAGCAGGCGGCGCTGGCCGCGCTGTCGGGGGACCAGGCGCCGGCCGAATCGATGCGCCGCCGGTTCGCCGCGCGGCGGGAACGGATCGCCGAGGCGGTATCCGCGCTCCCCGGGGTGCGGCTGCGCGCGCCCGATGGCGCGTTCTACGTCTTTCCCGATTTCAGCGAGGCGATCGCGCGCGCGGGCGGCAGGTTCCGCGACAGCGCCGGCCTCTGCGACTACCTGATCAACGAGGCGAACGTGGTGTGCGTTCCGGGCTCCGCGTTCGGCATGGAGGGACATCTTCGACTCTCCTACGCCATCGCCGACGAGGAGATCACCGAGGGGGTCGCCCGGATCGGCGCGGCCCTAGCGCGTCTCTGACCGTCCATCCACCCGCAAGGAGCGCCATGCCGACGTACGAGTACGAGTGTCAGAAGTGCGGCCATCGTTTCGAAGTCTTCCAATCGATGAGCGACCCGCCGAAGAAGCGCTGCCCGAAGTGCAAGGGGGCGGTCCGGCGCCTGCTGGGCACGGGCGCGGGCATGATCTTCAAGGGGAGCGGCTTTTACATAACGGACTATCGGTCCGAGTCGTACAAGTCGCAGCGGGACAAGGAATCCAGCGATTCATCTGCGAAAAAGCCTGAAGCGAAGTCCGACTCCGTCTCCACGGAGAAACCGGCGTCCGGTACCGGTGCGGCCAAGAAGCCGAAGTCCGACGCGGGCGCCGCCGGAAAACCGAAGCCGAAAAAGCCTTAGGCGCTTCTTCCGTTTGACCTGCTTCGGCGCGCTCTGGTACGTTCCCCTTGAACGCAGCTGCACCCCATACGGGAGCGAGCGCCGAGCCATAACTAATTACAATACAATGAATTGCGGCCATACGTTTCCGTATCACTTTCGCGCTTTCCGATGCAAGTCGGCGCGGAGATCGCGAACGTGATCGCCGACCGCGCCAGGGTGCGCGTGTACGGCGGACGAGGAGGGCACGGTTGCGTCAGTTTCCGTCGTGAGAAGTACGTCCCGAAGGGCGGACCCGACGGCGGTGACGGCGGCAACGGCGGCAGCGTGATCTTTCGCGTCAACCCGCACCTCCGCACGCTCCTCGACTTCCAGTCGAGAACGCGCTTCGCGGCGGAGCGCGGCGCGAACGGATCAGGGAATCAACGGACGGGGCGCTCCGGCGAGGATCTCATCGTCGACGTTCCTCCGGGCACGATCGTCACGGAGCACGAGGCGGGCGAGCAACTGGCCGATCTGGTGGAGCCGGGCGCGACCTGGGTCGCGGCACGCGGGGGGCGCGGCGGTCGCGGCAACGCGCGGTTCGCGACGCCGACGCGCCAGGCGCCGCGCCACGCACAGTCGGGCACGGAGGGTGAGTCGCGCGAGCTGCGGCTCGAGCTGAGGCTGATCGCGGACGTCGGGCTGGTAGGGTTTCCCAACGTCGGGAAGTCCACGCTCCTCGCGCGCCTGAGCGCGGCGCGACCGAAGATCGCGGACTATCCGTTCACGACGCTGGAGCCGCACCTGGGCCTCGTGCGCCTCGGGGCGGAACGCAGTTTCGTGATGGCCGATCTGCCGGGCCTGATCGAGGGAGCGCATCGGGGGAAGGGGCTGGGACTGGACTTCCTCCGGCACGTCTGGAGGACGCGAATCCTCGTCCTTCTGATCGACAGCGCCTCCGACGATCCGGCTCGTGATTTGCAGACCGTGCGCGGGGAGTTGCGGGAGTATCATGAGGACCTGACGAAGAAGCCGACGATCGTCGTCTTCAGTCGGGCCGACCTGGCGACATCGTCACCGGGACCAAACGACCCTCCGCCCTTCGCGCTCGACGGCGCGGCATGGGGTGGATCGATTTCCGGCGTCACGGGACACGGAACCGCGGCGCTCTTGGAACAGTTGTGGAAGGAACTGGCCTTGCTCAGCGCGCCCGAGGCGATGGGACCTGATCGAGGCGAACCTGCCCGGACAGAGGAGTAACGCGATGACCGCGAGGGACGCGGAGCGGCTCGACGAGGAGTTGCGCCACAAGGATGCCGACGGGAAACGCGCGTGGGTCGAGCGGCTCGCCGCCGAGGGATCCCCGGAGTCGGTCGACCGGCTGATCGCCGCGCTCGAACACGACAGCTGGTATCTGCGCGATCTGGCGACGCGCGCCCTGGGAGCCCTCGGCGACGTCGCCGTGGACCGGCTCTTGGATCTGCTTCACTCGGGGCTCTGGTACACCCGGGCCGCCGCGGCGACCGCCCTCGGCCGCACGGGGCTTCCCATCACCGCGGCCCCGCTGACCGACATGCTGCGGGACTCCAATCGAACCGTGCGGGACGCCGCGCGCGACGCGCTGTTGGCCCTGGCCAGCCAGGAGTTGGCCGCGCACGCCGTGGCCACCGCGTTCATCGAACTGCCGGAACGGGCGCAGCGATTCGCGCTGGACGGCATTGCGGAGCGTGACACCTCCGTCGCCGCGGGCATCGCGCGTCTGATGGCGGATCCCGCCCGCCGCGCCGCCGCCGAATCGGCCCTCGAATCGGCCTCGCTTTCCCGGGCCGTGGGCGATGATGCGCCGGATCTTCTCTGGGAGGACGTCGTAGGGGAACGCCGCGAATCGAAAGGCTGAGCGCGATTCGACGGGAGGGGTGGAGCGGATGGGGACGACGTGCACGGTCGCGCGCGGGGAAGCCGGCTACCCGGCCCGCCTCGCGGAGCTCGACCGGCCGCCGGAGCGGATCTTTCTCGATGGACCCTGGGATCATGGAGGTCCGATGGTCGCGATCGTCGGAGCGCGTGACGCGACGGGCGACGGCATCGACCTCGCGCACGACATCGCCGCCTCGCTGACCTCGCTCGGCGTGGCCGTGATCAGCGGCCTCGCCCGCGGCATCGACGCCGCCGCCCATCGAGGCGCCCTCGCCGCCGGAGGGCGAACGGGGGCGATCCTGGGCACGCCGCTTTCCCGCGTCTATCCCGCCGAACACCGCGAGCTGCAGCGCGACGTCGCCGGCTCGTTGGGACTCCTCTCCGAGCTCGACGCCACCGACTCCGCCACGCGCTCCACCTTCGCCTCGCGCAACCGGCTACTCGCCGCCCTTGCCGACGCCGTTGTCGTCGTGCAAGGGCGGGCGGGGAGCGGCGCGCTCCTTACCGTCGCCGCCGCGCGCGCCTTGGGC
>QJVW01000023.1 GCA_003235575.1 Candidatus Eiseniibacteriota bacterium
TCGATGCCACGCTCCTCGAACCACGCGTCCGTGATCTCGTCCCGCGCGAAGATCCCGTTCAGCGCCTCGCCCTCCGCCATCATGTTCGCGATCGTATTGCGGAACGGGAGCGGCAGCTGCTTGTCGCGATCGATGAATTCGACGCTCATCCCCTCCGACTGCTTGGCGCCCCAGCGCGCCAGGAGCCGGAGCACGATGTCCTTGCCGCTGGCCCAGGGCTGGAGCCGTCCCGCGAACGTGACCCGACGCTGCTTCGCGAGCGTGAAGTAGACGTAGCCGGTGGCCCAACCGAAGCCGAGCGTCGTGCTTCCGATCCCGCACCCGACGGCGCCGTAGGCGCCGTACGCGCGCGAGTGCGAGTCGGCGCCGGGGTAGAAGCCGCCCGGGACGATCAAACCCTGCTCCGGAAAATAGAAGTGGAAGATGCCGGAGCCGGGGGCCGCGTAGCGGGGCGCCGTCATGCCGACGCGCTTCGCGAACGCGGCCGAGATCGCGGTCTGCTTGTCGTCGCCTTCTCTTCCCGTGAATACGAAGTGATCGTTCGCGATCGCCGCCTGGAGGGGCGCGACGTCGTTCGAGCCCGTGATCTGGCGGAGCGTGTGGATCGCGAACGGCGCGGTGCCGTCGGAGGCCGGAAGCAGATCCGCGTAGACCTGAAGCGTCGCCCCCGGCTTCACCGCGGCGGCCTTGTCGACGCGGTGCGCCCAGACGATCTGCTCGGTGGAGGTCATCCGCCGCGCCAGGTCGGGGCCCGGAAACTCGATGTCGCGCTTCCGCGCGCGCGCGGACGCCAGCTCCCGGCGCCCGACGGCGAAGATGCCGCCTCCGCCGCGAATCTCGTTCTCCTTCGCCGTCAGGGCGACCGGTGAGTAGGCTTTTCCCTGCGTCGTGTTTCGAAGGGCGCGCGTCTCGACGTCGAACTCGAAGGCGTCGCCGTCCCTGGCGTCGTCGACCGCCTCGGGGCTCTGGACCACGTGAAGGCCGAGGTTGAGGGCGTTCTTTCGAAAGATGTCCCCCATGTTGGCGCCGCACACGACGACCATCTCCAGGCCCGCCTCCTCGGCGATGCCTTTCAGTCCGGCGGGCGACATCTCCCGCGAACTGCCGATGGCGAAGCGGTCGCCCGCGACGAGGAAGGTCTCCCCCGCGTGGACGCGCTGCCGAAAGTCGGGCATCACGTGGCGGAAGGCGCCCGCCTTCCAGCGCTCGTCGAGCGTGTCGAGCGACTCGGAGACGCAGTCTTCGGCCGGGGTGATCTGATCGGTGTCGATGGCATCGCGCTTCTTCCCGGGCTGCTTCGGATCCCAGAAGATGAGGGCGCGGCCGCGGAGCGTCGTAGGCATCTAGGAAAGCCCCTGGGCGTGGTAGAGGGTGGAATCGATCATCGGGTAGGAACAGGCATAGCGCTCGCCGTCGGCGCTCAACTTCACGCTGTTGATCGAGTCGACGCCGCTTCGGTGTGCGGGCCAGAGCTCCATCCAGGGCTCGGCCGCCCCGCTCCCGACATCGACGCGGAAGACGCGGGAGGGAATTCCCCCCCCGCTGAATACGAAGACCGACTTCGAGTCGGCCGTCCACCCGGCGATACGGATGCCCACCTCGAGTTCGTCGAAATCACGCACGGCGCCTCCCGCGAGGTCCAGGAGCTGGACGCGTCCGGAGGCGCTTCGAATGATGGCAAGCCGTCCGTCGGGCGACGTCGCCGCATTGGCAGCGACGTCGGTCGCCTCGCCGATCGGGGTTCGGTTTCCCGAGGCGGTATCGTACCTCCACGGGCGCCGCGCGCCGCCAGGCTCCGTCCCGATGACCAACAGATCCTCTGTCCCGGGGATCCAGTCGGCGTTCGACACCGAGAAATCGCCGAGGTCGAAGGTCCGGACTTCCCCGGCGCCGGTCGGAACCATGCGGATCAACTGAGCCTCTCGATGGTTCCCGGCGAGGACCCAGCGCCCGTCGGGAGAAAGATGGGAGCAGATCCCGTCCGCGAGACGCATCGCGGGCGCCCCATCGGTCGAGCGCAGGTAGACACCGGGACCGCTCCCCGCCCCCAGCCCCGTCTCGTCGAAGACGACGACGGACCCGTCCGGACTCATGTCGCGGAGCAGCGTCCAATCGAGCCAGGAGAGGTCGACCGCAGAGGCTACTCCGCCGGAACGGGTGCCGGCCTCGAGGCGCATGCGGGGGCGGCCCATCGCGAGGAGCACGCCGCCGCTCTTGGATATGTCGGTGACCATCGGCCATCCGGGCGCCGAGTAGACGCAGCGCCAAACACCGTCGAGCGTGATGCCATAGACTCCCGCGCCGGTCCCATACACCTGGCTCGCACTCCAAATCTCCCGGCTGTCCGGTCTCCACGACATGCGGCTGGCCATTTCGAGCTGTGGCGTCAGCCGTTGGTACGGTTCTCCCAAGCGAACAATGCAGACGTGCCCGGCGTTGTTTCCGAGGTGCGGATGCTCGTTGAACGCGATCGAGGAACCGTCCGGCGACCACCGCGGGTAGCTCAACCATCCGGCGGCCGTGTGAACGACGCGGCCGAGCGGCGCTTCGAGTTGAAAGCGGCCGTCCACGAGCCGGATGGCCGCCAGCGACCTGCCGTCCGGCGACCAGTCGGCCATGAAGACAGACTCGGCCACTTCACGGGGTCTTCCACCCACC
>QJVW01000106.1 GCA_003235575.1 Candidatus Eiseniibacteriota bacterium
ACCAGGAGAAATGCCAGGGTCCGCGAACGTAGCATGCCGCCACCTCCCCAAGGGGGTGCCATGGTCGTGGGGAGTTCGCGTGTAGCCTAGCCTCTGGGGAGCTCGGACGGGAGGGCTACGGATGGACCAGGGGAAAGCTGTTGGCTCGCAGGGCCAGGTACGGACGTCCGCGGGCAGCGCCCCAAGCCCTATCATCCGCGATCGCCCGGGCATTCGGCTCCCACGGAGGCGGTACGAAGGGAGTTGCTATCTAGAAAACCCTCCGAGTCCACCCCCAAAGAGCGCCGCGAGCGCGATGATACCCACCAGGACGCCACCAAGTAGTGCGCGCCCTATCGTGGGACGATCGGGCCCCAGGCGTCCTTCGTAGCCCGGAGGTGGTGTTCCGACGGCCTTCCGCTCTTGGAGAACGTATTCCGTTCGATCCTGCCCGCTCTCATCGACAATCGCTCGAATCTTGTGGATCCCAACGAGGCGTTCGGTCCCGTCCGCGAACACCACAACAACAAAATCGGACGAGCGCCAGCCGACGGCCGAGGCCGTGAGGGGCGATTCCTCTTCAATCACGACGGTCACCTCGGCATGCGCGTGCGTGGTGACCAACAGTGAGAACAGGAACGGGATGGCCACCAATAGGTGTCGCATGGGACCTCCTCCCTAGATTGGTTGCGGTGGGATAGCGCCGCTCGCTTCGGTGCCGCAGCGGATCACGCCAGGCTACCCCCGTCCCACGCGTGTCCTGGGTCTGGGTGAAACGTGAGGCCCGTTGTGTTGTGCATCACCAAGACGAGCCAGCCGCCGGGAACCTTGGCGCGAAAGACCTTCCAATCCAGCTTGATGAGTCCCCCTCCTTCCCTCGACGAGTCGATCTCTTGCCACTTGAGCTCTCGATCCTGTCCCACGGTCACTCTCCTTTCGCGATGATCCGTGCTCGGGCCGATGGAAACCCTTCCTGCGCGTTGGGGCTTCCAGGGCGGGCCAAGGACGCAGGCCCCCACGATCGCCGCCCGCGATTGTCCGTGCTCACTTCGTCTCCGGCGGCACATTCAATCGTTCGTTGACTAGGCACACTAGGAGCGGGAGATTCCCCACGCGCTTGAAGTTGATGCGGATACTCCCTCGATTTCGCCGCTTGATCACCACGGTATCGTTGAATTCGAGCGCGCATGTTTCGATCTCCAACCAGCGCGTCAATTCATCGGCTCGCCACACTCCGTCCGAGGTGAGCGCTAACGCCCCGAACTCAACGCGACCTCCGGACGCGAGCGTCGCACGGGCCTGCGGCAATAAATGCTGGTACACCGTCTGTTCGATCGCTTCGGCGAGTTGTCTTGTGATACCTGCGATGGTGAACTTCCTACCATCGTTCCGCAGGCATTCGATCACGATCTCGTTCTCGTATCGCCGCCCGCTGGCGAAGTAGTCCGAATCGGTGACGCGAAGCGTCGCCACCTGGCTCCAGAGGCAATACTCGTCGCGGCCCCACCGGCTCGTCATGATTCCCCCAGAGTAGAGCGAAAGGGCGGGGCTGAAGATCGCCAACCCCACATTCGTGATACCGAAGATGGCGAGCACGACACCGGCGAAGACAAGCAGCAGCGGACCGTTGAGCGCGATCACCGCAGCCATCAGCACAGCACCAAGGCCGACAGCAGCAAGTCCAAGGCCCGCCGCCCCCTGTCGGGGCGCTACGAGGAGGTCGCCAAGACCCTCAGGAGGGATTGGTCTCGACGCGACAGTGGAATTGGTCGGCGCCATGTGTCACCTCGGTTCGGCTAGCGTGTGCCCGTCCGGACGCTCCGGGATCTCAGGCGGGAATCTGCACAGGGATACTGGCGCCCAGCCAGCAGCAGCGCGATGGCGGGAGCGTAGCCGCGTGGGGTAGCCCGAGACAGAGCGACCTTGGTAGACTGCGAATCAGGGGGTTCTGGGCGCTTGGTCGCGCACGCCTCGACTTTGGCCTCCACGGCTGCTAGCCGCAACGGGACCGCCACGGCCGCAAGCTACTGCCCGGGGCAGGGGTCGAACCTGCACGGGGGTTTCCCCCCCAGGGGATTTTAAGGCCGCTCCCTCCCCAACTGACTCCCTTTTCCTTCGGGGTGCGAACGGGCGGGCGATCAAGGTCAGCCAAAGTGATTTGCAGAGGCACTTGCGGGCTGCCTGCCGCCGCGTTTCAAGGCCCCCTCCGTCCCCGTCCGCCCGCGAGTTCGGCCTCCATTGGGCCTCCGTCCGCGGACGGCACGCGACCCTCAGGGTCGTTTCTCCTCCAGCCTCCAAAGCAATGGGGATCTTGCGGTATCAATCCCTTAAGAGATTCTTCAAAGGGTGAACGGGGGTACGGGGTGTTATTCAGACCCTAGAGGTTGGAGGGAAGGTAATTGCCGTTAACGCGCCTTGCGCTCGATCTAGCCCCCTCATCCCCCTCTACCCCCTGCACACGGAATACTCCTTTCGACCGCGACGTGCAGCACGCAAGGTTGAGCCATGGCGCGCGTATCCCAGCGAGAGGCAGCACGGCGATTGGAAGTGAACGCCGTGACCATTGGCGAGTGGTGTGATCCACGTGACGGGCTCGTGCGCTTGGCCGATCACCCGTGGATCGCACCGGATGAACTGGAGGAATTGGAGTGGGTGGCCTCGCGGCGGAAGGCC
>QJVW01000040.1 GCA_003235575.1 Candidatus Eiseniibacteriota bacterium
GGCCCCGGCGCTCGAGGCGAGCGCGGAGTTGATCGGCGCGTTCAATGTTCACAAGAAGTTCATCTGCTTCAAGGTGTGGCCGGTGGAGGAGAGCTTCGACCTGCGCGACGCCGACCTTACGAGCCTCACGCTGTCGTACGGCGGAGAATCGATCGGCTCCGTTCGCCCGACGCACCTGGCGTATGACTGCGACGATTCCTGCGAGGAGTGCGAGGGCACGGGCGAGGGAGCGGGTGAAGCGGAGGACTGCGAGCCTTCCCACATCATGGCCTGTTTCTCGATGAGCGACCTTCAGGCGCTCTTCGATGAGGCGGCGCTACCCGAGAGCCTCGCGGTCGCCACGATCGAGGGAGACCTTTCGGGCGGCCAGAGCTTCGTCGCGTGGATCGGCGGCAAGCACATCGAGCGCGGCGCGAAGGGCGAGCAGAGCGCGAAGGTCCATTCCCTCCGCGTCAGCCCGAATCCAATGAACCCAAGCGCCAAGATCTCGTTCACGATCACACAAGCCGGACGCGTTCGCGTCTCGATCTACGACTTGAACGGCAGACTCGTACGGACGATCGGCGACAACCAGCTCGCCGCCGGCTCCTACACGATGCCGTGGGACGGTTCGACGCGGACGGGAGGACGTGCCGCATCGGGCGTCTACTTTGTCAAGGTCGCGTCGGGCGGGGCGAGCGCCGTCCAACGGGTGACCGTTCTCAAGTAGATCTCTTCGCATCGAGGACAACGCGGGCGGCGGTCTCCCAAGGATCGCCGCCCGATGCGTTGCGGCGCCGGAGTCGGCCGGGTCCGCGGCGCATCGTCCGGCTAGACGTACCGGAACAGCAGCGGGAAGACGATCACGACGATCGCCGCCCACACGGCGTAGACCGGCAGGTAGTTCGTCTGCCACCGTTCGAGATTCGCGAGTGGTGCGCGTCCGCGGAGAAAGCGAACGTAGAGCACCGCGGACCAGGCCAGGTTCACGAGAAGGATCACGTTCTCGCCCAGGGCTGCCACGCGGTTCGGCGTGAAGCCGAACTCCGTGATTCGCGCGGCGATCGCCCACAGAGCCACCGCATCGGCCAAGAGCGCGCTGACCACGAGCATCACCTGCATCACGTCGAAGGCGCCGGGAGGCACGCGGGGATCTCTGGCGGATACCGAATAGAGCAGCAGCCCCAGCACGACGACCAAGAGCAGGTCGAAGGCGATAAGGGCATGGCGCTCGATGTCCACCCCGCGACCGGTCCAGAGCAGAACGCTCAGAAACGCGATCAGCATGGCGGTGAAGAGCGGTGTGAACAGACGCGTCAGCACCGGCGCCATGTTTTCGATGACGCTCTGCTTGGCCTCCACCAGCCACGAGCCGATCAGGACGGCCCCCGCCGCGCCGCACGGCAACAGCCACGACTGGAAGAAGGGCTCGAGATCGATCCCGATGGCATGGAAGATCATCCCCATGAACGCCGTGAGAACGCCGCCGCCGAGGGCGATCAGCACGTAGTAGATGAATAGCTCGCCCGAAAAACGAACGAAATCCATGCGGCCGTCCACCTGGCTCCATCGCCCGCCCGCGTACGCGACGCCCACGATCAGCCAGAGCGCGATCGGGGCGTGCAGCGCCGTCAACACCTCGGTGAAGCCGCCCGGGACGAATGGATAGACATTGGCGAAGACCCCCGCCGCGACGAACGCCGCGATCAGCCAGCGGACCGTGCCGCTCGGAACCCGTCGCTTCCAGACGAAATAGCCGGCCAGGAGGGGTAATACGAAGAGACTGAGATTGCGCGCGTAGAAGGCGCCATCTTGGTGCAGTTGGAGTCCGAAGAGGGCGGGCACCTTGATGGCCACCGCCGCCACCACCGCGAGGCAGAAGGCGACGAGTGCATTCGTCCGGGTCCGCGCTCGCGGTTCGCCGCTATCGGCATCGACGGCCACGAGTTGTTTCCAGAGACGTTCCGAATGCTCGCGCGCGAATTCCCGTGAGAGGGCGTCGAGATCGCCCAGACGTTTCACCGCCACGAGGAACGCTTCATCGGTGGCGAGCCCGGCGTCCATCAGGACGGTCACCTGCTCGCGCAGATGGTCTTCCAGCTCCGCGACGTCGACGGAGTGGATCGTCTGCCGGCGGCGCAGATAGCTACGCCATTGGCCGATCTGCTCCTCGAGCGATACCTCGTGACCCGATCCCGCCATCGCCTAGGCCCCCTGTGGAAGTGGCGCGGCCGACGTTGGGAGTCCGGCCGGGTCGTGGTGGCAGAGCGCCTGCCAAATCCCCCGCAGCGTCGCGTCCACCGCTTGCCATTGTTTGTGCTCCTCCGCGAGTTGAGCCCGGCCGCGTCGCGTGATCCGGTAGTACTTGCGACGACGGCCGCTCTCCGCGACTTCCCACCTCGCCTCGACGTGGCCGAGCCGCTCGAGCCGGTGAAGCACCGGGTAAAGCATGCCGTCCGTCCATTCCAGACGGCCGCCGGATAACTCCTGAACTCTCTTCAAGATCGCGTAGCCGTAGCTGTCCCCTTCGGAGAGGATCGCCAGTACGATCGGGGTAGAGGAAGCGGCTATGAGGTCCTTGTTGATCTCCATGATTTCACCCTTCGCGCGGCGCTAGTGAACTCGGATCCAGCAGTACATAGCAGCATTATACATAACAGCGCTATGTAT
>QJVW01000139.1 GCA_003235575.1 Candidatus Eiseniibacteriota bacterium
GGAGGGCGAACGGGTGCGATCCTGGGCACGCCGCTATCCCGCGTCTATCCCGTTGAACACCGCGAGCTGCAGCGCGACGTCGCCGGCTCGTTGGGGCTCCTCTCCGAACTCGACGCCACCGACTCCGCCACGCGGTCCACCTTCGCCTCGCGCAACCGTCTTCTCGCCGCCCTTGCCGACGCCGTCGTCGTCGTGCAAGGGAGGGCGGGGAGCGGCGCGCTCCTTACCGTCGCCGCCGCGCGCGCCTTGGGCCGTCCCGTCGGCGCCGTCCCCTGGGATCCGCGGGAGCCGATGGCCGAGGCGCCCCTCGCACTCCTCCATGCCGGGCGCGCCTCGGTGATCCGCCACGCGGCGGACGTCCTGGGGCTCCTTCCCGGAAACACACGCTCGCCCCTCACGGGTGACGAACGGCCGACGGTCACGCCGAGGGGGGCGATCCCTTCGGACGGGCCGGTTCAGGCCCCGTCGACCGCGCCGGGCGACGAGGAGGCGGCGATGCTGGGCGCGCTCCGGCGTCGCGCCGAGCCGCTCGAGGTGGCCGCGCGCCGCGCGGGCCTTTCCATCGCCGCCGCCGGCGCAGCGCTGGTCTCGCTCGAACTGCGGGGACGCGCTGAGCGGGTCGCGGGCGGCGCCGTCCGGCGCGTTCGCGAGGCATAGCCCGTGGGACGCCGCCGCCCGCTTCGCCCCGTGCGCCATGCCCTGGAGACCGGCGCGTTGCGCTTGCTGGCATGGACCGCGCGAAGCCTCCCGCTCGAAGCGGCGAGCCGCTTGGGCGGCGTCCTCGGCGGCGCGGCGCACGTCCTACTCGCGCGACGAAGGCGAATCGCGGAGGAGAATCTTCGCGCGGCGCTCGGACTCTCCGACGAGGACGCGGCGCGCATGGGCCGCGCGGTGTTCCGCCAGCTGGGGCGCTCGTTCGTGGAATTCCTGGCGCTGCCGGGGCGAAGCGCCGAATCGCTGGAGCGCCGCATCGCGTTCGACGACGGGTTCGACCGGCTGCCCGCCCACCGCGCGGGCGGGCGCGGCGTCATCCTGCTCACCGCCCACTACGGAAATTGGGAGCTGCTCGGCGCGGTCACCGGACGCCGCATCGGGGGGATGGCGTACGTCTTTCCGGCTCAGTCGAACCCCGGCGCGGACGCATTGATCAACGCGACGCGACGGCGACTCGGTGTCGCGTTGATCCCGATGGAGCAGGGCATGCGGCGCGCCCTGCGGCTCCTGCTGCAAGGCGGCAACGTCGGGATGCTCCCGGACCAGGACGCTCGTCGCCTTGGCATCCACGTGCCGTTTTTCGGCCGGCCCGCGTCCACGTTGACCGGTCCCGCCCGGCTGGCCATCCGGGCCCGGTGCCCGATCTTCTTCGCCCTGCTGGACCGGGTCGGCCCGGCGCGGTACCAGGCGCGGACCATCGCCTGGATCGAGCCCGTCGCGGGCGCGGAGGAGGAGGGTGAGGTGCGGCGGATCTGCGGCGAGATCAACCAAGCGCTCGAACGCGCCGTTCGGGAGCGCCCGGATCACTGGTACTGGATCCACCGCCGGTGGAAGACGCCGCCCCCGGGGGACGCCGCCGCGCACGCGACCGCGACGGCGGGCGAGATCGCTACGAGCTGAAGCCGATCTCCTTGGACGAGGGGTCGCCGGCGGTCTTGATCTTTCCGAACTGATCCTCGTACTTCTTGATGTTCTGCTCGATCGCGCCCAGCAGCGCTCGGATGTTCGGGGGAGTCATGATCACCCGGGCGTGCACCTTGTTCTTCTGATTGCCCGGCAGCACCCGGGCGAAATCGAGCACGAACTCCGAAAGGGAGTGGCTGATCACCACGAAATTCGAATAGATCCCTTCCGCCTCCCGCTCCCCCAGTTCCATGTTCAGCGTCTGGGGGGTCCCTGGTTGCTTCGGATTTCCGCTCATCGCAAGCCTCCTGCGTTCAAGCCGTTAGCCTCGAAATAGGTCCTCAAGATAGCCCGCAAAGTGCCGTAAATCAACCTATACGACCGACTTCCGAGGGGAAGTGTCTTCACGGGCCAGCGGAGGAAGCCATGGGTGTGTCGCGGAAGTCGAAGAGCGCAACGGTAGATATCTCCCTGGTCCAGGCCTGGAAGCGCTACGCGGCCAAACGCTGCGGCTCCGGCGAGGCGGTTCAGGGCGGCGCCTGCTTCCTCGAAGTCCGGCCCTGTCCCTTCGAGCCTCGGCCCGATTTCGAGGCGCGGTTTCGGGGCGATTGCGTTCACTGCTCGCGGCTTCAAGAGCGGGTCGCGGCGCTGGCACCGGTATCCGCCGGCTCATCCGGAATCGCGCCGACGCTCGGGCTCCTGCTGCGGCTCCTGGAGGAGGGCGCTCCGCCGGAAGCGCCCCTCGACGAGGACGGACGCTATCGCGCCGCTTCGATGCTTCTCCGGGCGCTGCCGCTCTTCCACGCCACCAGCAATCCCCGCCGCGTCGCCAGGCTCTTCCTCGGAAGCGTGGCCGGAGCGTTTCCCGACGTGGTGGACGACGCGCTCTATTTCGACGTGCTGCCGGACGGAGGGGGCCTTCGCCTGGCCGCGTCCTTCCGTCGCGCGGACCTGAAGCGCATGCCCGCGTCGCTCGAGGAGTGGCTCGACGCCGACGGATTGGATCGAACCAAGGCCTTCGATGTATCGATTCACGAAACGCTGCGCGACGAGCCGATTCCGCTCGACGAGGACCGGGACCTCCTGGCCGACGCGGTCTACGACGGCCGATCGGCGGTGGTGCCGAAGCCGTCGCGCGAAATGCGCCTACCGACCCGCCTCGTCGACCAGCTGCCGGATGCCCCCCTGGCGATCCTGCCGGTCTTCGGTCGCGAGCACGTCCGGGGCATCCTGATCCTCTCCGCCGCGGCGGGGATCGGCGGGTTCACCTCCGAGCAGCTGGAGCTCCTCGCCTGCGCATCCGCCGTCGTCGGGCTCGCCCTGGAAGGAACGCGCGTGGAGGCCAATGCGCGGCGCCGCGCCGGCGCGCTGCAGGCGATCGAGGAGTTCTTGATCGCGACGGAAAACCTCTCCGATCCCGAGAGCCTGGCCGAGGCCGCCGTCCGCTCGCTGGAGAGCGCGACCGAGGCGCCGATCCTCATTTCGTGGATGCGCGCGGTGGACGGAGCCCTCGTCGTCGGGCCGACCCTCGGGGAGATCGGCGCGTCCGACGGCTCGCTGCAGGAAACGGGAGAGGCGTTCCGGAAGTGGTTCGATGCGGATGCGAATCCTGTTCGCATCGCCGACGCCGCGTCCGATCCGCGGTTCGCGGCCGGGTTCCCGGAGGAGTGGGGCGCCGCCCTGGCGGTGCCGCTTCGCGCGGGGGGCAGGACCTGGGGCGCCGTGGTCGCGATCCGCCGGCGAAACGAGGGAGGCACCGTCGCTCCGTTCGACGCCGCGACGGCCGACGCCGCGGGCGTCCTGGCGTCGGTCGCTTCGGCGTCGCTGACGGGACTGCTTCACGGCGACCGGACGCGCGAGGTGGAGCGCCGCCTGCGCGACGCCGACGCGCAGCTTCGCCACGCCGACAAAGTCATCGCGGTCGGGGAGCGCGGCATGCACGTCGCGCAGGAGATCCGGAATCCGATCGCCGCCATCACCGGTCTGGCGAAGCGCCTGGCCCGCGAATCGGAGGAAGGGAGCGAGACGAAGGAGTACCTCGAAATCATCCTCCGCGAGACCGAGCGGCTGGAGCGCATCCTGGGCGAGCAGATCTCTCTGGCGCAGATGACGAAGCCGCGCCTCCGTCTGCAGAGTCTGAACGTGCTGGTCCAGGAGTCGCTCGAGACGCAGTCGGACGAGCTGGTCCGCCGCCGGGTTCGGCTGCTGAAGCGCCTGGCGCCCGATCTGCCCAGCCTTCTTCTCGACGAGGACAAGATTCGCCACGTCCTGGCGAACGTCCTCCACTACGCGCTGACGTCGGTTCCGGCGGGCGGGCGGGTTCGCGTCGAGACGCGGTCGGGGGGCGGCATGGTCCAGGCGGAGGTGGCCCACGACGGGCCGAAGGTGCCCGGCGAGTCGCTCGACCGGCTCTTCGTGCCCTTTTCGGCGACGCGGCGCTATGGCGCCGGCGTCGGGTTGGCGGTGGCGTACCAGGTGGTCCGGGAGCACGGCGGCGAGATTCGCGCGCGCTCGGAGGGGGACTGGAGCAGCATCGTGACGATCTACCTGCCGGTGCGGGAGAACACCGATCGGCGGGCGCGACCGGACCGTCGCGCGGGGAGGAACGACCGGCGCCGCCGGGGCGCCTGACGGTTGACCGAAACCACTACCCGTGCTACCGTTGCACGCTATCGCGACCCTAGCTCAGTTGGTAGAGCACCGCACTGAAAATGCGGGTGTCCGCAGTTCGATTCTGCGGGGTCGCACCACTTTGTGAATCCCACCCCGCGCGACGGCGCGGGGGCCGCATGGCGAGCTGGTGTAGCTCAGCTGGTAGAGCAACGCACTCGTAATGCGTAGGTCAGCGGTTCGATTCCGCTCACCAGCTCCATGTTCCAGCGGCCCTTGATTCCCCAGACCGAATGTCGATGACGAACCAGCACGACCTCCTCGCCGGGCTCATGGTCAGCGCCTCCGGCGTCCGCGGCATTGTCGGAGAACGCCTCACACCCGAGGTGATTCTCCGCGTGGCCGGGGCGCATGCCGCGCTGCTCCCCCCGGGCCCTATTGTCGTCGGACGCGACTCGCGACCCAGCGGCGCGTGGGTCTCCCGCGCGGCGGAGGCCGCGCTGCTCGCCTCCGGCAGGGACGTGATCGCGGTGGGGCTGGCCCCCACCCCGACGATTCTCTACGCCATTCGCCATCACCGCGCCGCGGGGGGGCTCGCGATCACCGCAAGCCACAATCCCGCGCCCTGGAACGCGCTCAAACTCTTCGGCCCGGGCGGGACGTTCCTGTCGCCCTCGGAAGCCGCGGACGTCGCGCGACGGGCGAGAACGGAGCGGCCGACCTGGGTGACGCACGACAAGGTCGGCGCGGCGAAGGACGACGGCGACGCGATCGTTCGCCATCGCGACGCCATCCTCGCGCTCGCGTCCCTCGACGTCGCGCGTGTCCGGTCACGGGCGTTCCACGTCGCCGTGGACTGCGTGAACGGCGCGGGGTCGGAGGCGACCCCCGCGCTCCTGGAGGCCCTGGGCTGCCGCGTCGAGCGGCTGCACTGCATTCCCGACGGGCGCTTCCCCCGTGTTCCCGAGCCGCTTCCCGAAAACCTGGGCGGGTTGGGCGAAACCGTCCGGAGCACGGGGGCCGCCATCGGCTTCGCCAACGATCCCGACGCCGATCGGCTGGCGATGGTCGACGAACGAGGCGCGCCGATCGGGGAGGAGCGCACGCTCCAGATCGCGGTCGATTGGGCGCTGCGACGCCGGCCCGGGTTGGTGGTCGTGAACGCCTCGACCTCGATGGGGATCGACGTCCTGGCGCGCCGCTACGGCGCCACGGTGGAGCGTTCGCGCGTCGGGGAGGCCCACGTGGCCGAACGCCTCGTGGCGGGCGGCGGCGTGATCGGGGGAGAAGGCAACGGCGGCGTGATCTTCCCCGAGCTCCACGCGACCCGGGACGGGCTTTTGGCCGCCGCGATCACCCTGGACTGGCTGGCCCTGGACGATCGACCGTTCTCCGAGCGGGTGGCGGAACTCCCGCCCCTGGTGATGGTAAAGCGGAAACTGGACTTGCGGATCTCGGCCCCGGGCGACCTGACCGCGGCCCTCCGGGCGGCCTTCCCCGACGGGGTCAGGAACGATCTGGACGGAGAGAAGTACGTCTGGGAAGATCGATGGGTTCAGGTTCGCGCCTCGGGGACGGAACCGATCGTCCGGATCATCGCCGAGGCGCCCGCCGCGAGCCAAGCGGAAGCACTGGCATCGCGCGCCGCGGACGCGGCGACGAAATCGCAACCGGCCGGCGGCGCAGCGTAAGAGGGGGCATCAACTATGTGCGGGATTATCGGTTATGTCGGCGCGCAGGAATCGGTGCCGATCCTCCTCGAGGGACTTCGGCGCCTCGAATACCGCGGCTACGACTCGGCCGGCATCGCCGTCCTGAACGGCAGCGGGATCCGGATCGAGAAAGCCGCCGGGAAGATCTCGATCCTCGAGAAGCTGATCGGGTCCTCCCAGCCGGCGGGGACGCTGGGCATCGCTCATACGCGCTGGGCGACCCACGGGGAACCCAACACCTTGAACGCCCACCCGCACTCGGATTGCAAGGGCAGGCTGGCCGTCGTCCACAACGGGATCATCGAGAACTACACGACCCTGAAGACGGCCCTGGCGAACGAGGGACACCACTTCACGACCGACACCGACACCGAGGTCATCGCCCACCTGATCGAGAAGTTCTACACCGGCAATCTCGAGACCGCCGTCGCCTCCGCGCTCGCGCTGCTGACGGGGACGTACGGCCTGGCCGTCATCTCCGTCGATGAGCCTCGGAAGATCGTCGGGGCGCGCCACGGCAGCCCGCTCGTGGTCGGCATCTGCGCCGACAACGAGTACATCCTGGCCTCCGACGTCTCCGCCGTCATCCGCCACACCAACCAGGTGGTCTACCTCGACGACGAAGAAATGGTCGTGATCACGCCGGCCGGAATTCAGACGAGCAACCTCCGCCGCGAGGCGGTATCGAAGAAGGTCGAGATCGTCGATTGGGATCTGGAACACATCGAGAAGGCCGGCTTCGACCACTTCATGCTGAAGGAGATCTTCGAGCAGCCGCAGTCGCTGCGGAACACCCTCCGCGGGCGCCTGATGATCGAGGAGGGGACCGCGCGTCTGGGGGGCCTGAACATGACGGTCCCCGAGTTGCGGGGAATCGACCGTGTCGTGCTGACGGCCTGCGGCACGTCGTGGCACGCCAGTCTCATCGGCGAGTACCTCATCGAGGAGCTGGCACGCATTCCCGCCGAGGTCGAGTACGCTTCGGAATTCCGCTATCGGAATCCGCTCCTCGCCCCCGGCACCGTCGTGCTCGCGGTGAGCCAGTCGGGGGAGACGGCCGACACGCTCGCCGCCATGCGCGAAGCGACCCGGAAGGGCGCGCGCGTTCTGGGGGTCTGCAACGCGGTCGGCTCGACCATCGCGCGCGAGTCCGGCGGCGGCGTCTACATTCACGCCGGACCCGAGATCGGGGTCGCCTCGACGAAGGCGTTCACGTCGCAGGTGGCGGCGCTGACGCTGTTCACGCTCTACCTCGGCCGTCTGGGCGAGCTGTCGCCGGAGCTGGGCGCCGCCCTGACGCGCGAATTGGCCGTGATCCCCGACAAGGTCGAGGAGATCCTCGCGGGACACGACTCCGTGCGCGAGATCGCGAAGGCGTACGCGCGTCACGACAATTTCCTCTACCTCGGCCGGGGCGTGAATTTCCCCGTCGCGCTCGAGGGCGCGCTGAAACTGAAGGAGATCTCGTACATCCACGCGGAGGGCTATCCCGCCGCGGAGATGAAGCACGGGCCGATCGCCCTCATCGACGACAACATGCCCGTCGTCTTCATTTGCACGCAGGATTCGGCGTACGAGAAGGTGCTGAACAACATGGAAGAGGTGCGCACGCGAAAGGGGAAGATCATCGCGGTCGCGACCGAGGGCGACACGCACGTCGCGTCCAAGGCCGATCACGTGCTCTACATCCCGCGCACGCTCGGACTCCTCACGCCGCTCCTGTCGGTGATCCCGCTGCAGCTGCTCGCCTACTACGTCGCGGTGGAGCGCGGGTGCGACGTCGACCAGCCGCGCAACCTCGCGAAGAGCGTGACGGTCGAATGAGCGCGCGCGGCGCATCGGAGCCGTTGGTCGTTCCCGGCGCGCCGGCCCCGATCGGGCCGTACGCCGCGGGCCGGACCGGCCCGCTCGCCGGTCGGTGGGTCGTGACGTCGGGCCAGACGGGAATCGACCCCGAGACGGGGAAGCTGACGGAGGGTGGCATCGCCGCCCAGACCGAGCGCGTCCTGCAGAACGTCCGCGCGGTGCTGCGGGCCGGCGGCGCCGATCTATCGGACGTGGTGAAGACGACCGTCTACCTTTCCGACATGGCCGACTTCGCCGCGATGAACGAGGTCTACGCCGGCGCGTTCGGCGAACACAAGCCCGCGCGGACGACCATCGCCGCCAAGGGACTTCCCCTCAATTGCCTCGTGGAGATCGAAGCCTGGGCCTTCCTGACGTGACGCATACCCGGCGGGACATCTTTCGGCTCACGGAGCAGGCCAGCTCCGCCGGCTGAGCGGCCAAGCTGGGTCCGGAGGACCTGAACGACGTGCTTCGAATCCTGCCGCGCCCCGCGCGCGGCTCCAAGGTGCTGGTCGGACCCGACACGTGGGACGACGCCGGCGTCTACAGGCTTTCGCCGCGCCAGGCGCTCGTGCAGACCGTCGACATCATCACGCCCGTCGTGAACGACCCCTACGCCTTTGGACGGGTGGCCGCGGCCAACGCGCTGAGCGACGTCTACGCGATGGGCGGTTCGCCGTTCGCCGCGCTTTCGATCGTCTGCTTTCCCGAGCGCGGGGACATGGCGATCCTCCGCGGCATGCTCCGCGGAGCTTCGGAAACGCTGCGGCGCGCGAAGGTGGCGCTATTGGGCGGGCATACGATCCGCGACGCCGAGATCAAATTCGGATTCGCCGTCACGGGCGCTGTCGCGCCGCGCCGTGTGGTGACGAACGCCAAGGCCCGAACGGGGGATCTTCTCCTTTTGACCAAACCGATCGGGACCGGCATTCTCGCCACCGCGTTGAAGCGGAGACTGCTCGGCGATCGCGACCGGCGCGCGCTGACGACCCAGATGATGACGCTGAACCGGGACGCCGCGGCCGCCATGGTCGCGGAGCGCGCCAGCGCGGCGACGGACGTGACCGGCTTCGGGCTCCTGGGTCACGCGCTGAACATCGCGCGCGCCAGCCGGAAGACGATCCGCATTTGGAGCCAGGCGGTTCCGTATCTCTCCGCCGCGCCGGATTTCGTCGCGCGGGGCGTCTGGGCGAAGGGACTCGACTCCAATATGGCCTTCGTGGACCCCGCGACGTCGTGGGACGAGGGCGTCGAAGCGTCGTCGCGCCGGCTGCTCGTCGATCCGCAAACCTCGGGAGGGCTGTTGATCGCGATCGCGCCGTCGCGCGTCAACGCGCTCCTGCGCCGGCTCACGCGCGCGAAGGTCCGGGCCGCGGTCGTCGGCGAGGTGACCGCGCGGCGCGCACGCGCGCTCGAAGTCGTGGCGTGACGGCAACCGGCGCACGGGGACGGATGGGTTCTGGTGGACTCCGAGGACTTCAAATCCTTCTGTCGGGCGGCTTCGCCGTCCGAGGTGGGTTCGATTCCCACACGTTCCCGCCAACATCTCTCCGGCGCCGCGGCCATCGCTGACCGGCGCCGATCGGCGGTCGTCGCGGTCGTCGCCGCGGCGCTCCTCGCGGCCGCTCCCGCGGTCCGCGCACAGACAGTCGCGCCCTCCGATTCGGTGGCGTGGCGGACCCCGATCGCCGGAGTCGCCGCCGCGCCGGCCGATTCCACGCGGCGCGGCCCGCGCCCCTTTTTCGTCATGATGCGATCGGCGATCGTCCCCGGGTGGGGCCAGGTGTACAATCGACAGCCGCTCAAGGCGGTGCTGGTGGTCGCGGGGGAGGGGCTGCTGACCTACAAGATCTTTCATGAGCTCCGGCTGCAAAATCAGGCGATCGACCGGCAGTCCGCGGCCCTGGAGGATTCACCCGAGTACGTCGCCGCCTTGCTGGACGAGCAAAGGCATCGCAATCTGAAGATCGACTGGATCTGGTGGGCCGCGGCCGCGCACTTGCTGCAGATGGCGGATGCGTACGTGGATGCCCACTTTCGCAATTTCAACGCCGAATTCGGCACCGACGAAACCCGCGAGGGGGCGATCGGCGCACCGCGCCTGTCGCTCGCCTTCCGGGTTCGCTTTTAGAAACGAGTCCATGAGCCACCGCGAGCACGTCCGCAATTTCTGCATCATCGCCCATATCGATCACGGGAAGTCCACGCTGGCCGACCGACTTCTCGATCTGACGGGCACGGTCCCCAAGTCGAAGATGAAGGATCAGGTCCTGGACAGCATGGATCTGGAGCGCGAAAAGGGGATCACCATCAAATCCCACGCCATCGCCATGCGGTACCGCGCGGAGGACGGACAGGACTACACCCTGAACCTGATCGACACGCCCGGGCACGTCGATTTCACGTACGAGGTCTCCCGCAGCCTGGCGGCCTGCGAGGGGGCGATCCTGGTCGTGGACGCCTCCCAGGGCGTCGAGGCGCAGACGATCTCGAACCTGTACCTCGCGCTCGACCAGAAACTGACGATCGTGCCGGTCCTGAACAAGGTCGACCTCCCGGCGGCCATGCCCGACGAGGTCGCGCTCGAGGTGGCGCATCTCCTGCACGTCGAGCCCGACGATGTCATCCGCGTCTCCGCCAAGGAGGGGAAGAATGTCGCCGCGGTGCTCGAAGCGGTGGTCCAACGCGTCCCGCCGCCGGCGGACCACGGGGCGGGAAGCCTGCAGGCGTTGATCTTCGACTCGGTGTTCGATCAATACCGCGGCGTGATCGTCTACGTTCGCGTGATGCGGGGCCGCCTGCGCGCGGGCGACGAGATTCGGTTCCACGCGACGAACAAGCGGTACGAAATGCTGGAGGTCGGCCTGCTCCGCCTCGGCTACGAGCCCAAGGACGAACTGGTCTCGGGCGACGTCGGGTACGTCATCGCCAACGTGAAGGAGGTCGCCGACGCCCGCGTGGGCGACACGATTCTCTCCGCCCAGGATCCGAAGCCGGAGGCGCTCCCGGGCTACCGGCCGGTCAAGCCGATGGTCTTTTCCGGTCTCTACCCGATCGAACCCGAGGCGTACGAGGAGCTGAAGGAATCGCTGGCCAGGCTCCAGTTGAACGATGCGTCGCTGACATTCGAGCCGGAGACGTCGCTCGCGCTCGGGTTCGGATTCCGCTGCGGATTCCTGGGGCTGCTGCACCTCGAGATCGTGCAGGAGCGGCTGACGCGCGAATACGACCTCAACCTGATCGCGACGGTCCCCAGCGTCGAGTACCACGTCCTGAAGACCAACGGGGACATCGTCGCCGTGGACAACCCGGCGTTGATGCCGCCGGCGAACCACATCGAGAGCATCGAGGAACCCTACGTTCGCGCGCAGATCGTCGTGCCCACCGAGTACGTGGGGAACATCATGCAATTGGTCCAGGACCGGCGCGGCATCTTCTCCGGCATGGAGTACCCCAGCCCGGAACGCGCGCACCTGATCTACGATGTGCCGCTGGCGGAAATCGTGCTCGATTTCTACGACCGCCTCAAGTCGATCAGCCGAGGCTACGCGTCGCTCGACTACGAGCTCGCCGGGTTCCGGCCCGCCGAACTGGTGAAGATGGATCTCCTGCTGAACGGAGAGCCCGTCGACGCCCTGTCGATGATCGTGCACCGGGAGAAGTCGTACGATTGGGGAAGGGAGATCACCAAGAAGCTGAAGGAGTTGATCCCCCGGCAGATGTTCCCGATCGCGGTGCAGGCTTCGATCGGAAATCAGGTCGTCGCGCGCGAAACCATCTCGGCCGTTCGGAAGAACGTCCTGGCGAAGTGCTACGGTGGCGATATCAGCCGCAAGCGGAAGTTGCTGGAGAAGCAAAAGGAGGGGAAGAAGCGCATGAAGCAGATCGGCACGGTGCGCGTTCCCCAGGAGGCGTTCTTGGCCGTCCTGAAGGTGGAACGCTGAGCCCGCGCTCCGAACGGGCGATCCGGGAGCCGACCGCGATCGCGGCCCCGCGGGCGCGGTCCCGCGCGAAGTCGACGATACGGGAATACCTGGAAGCGATTCTTCTCGCCGTCGTGCTCACGATCGTGATCCGCGGCATGGTCGTGCAGGCCTACCGGATTCCGACGAGCAGCATGGAAGAGACGTTGCTGATCGGGGACTTTCTGTTCGTGAACAAGATGGTCTACGGATCCGAGATCGATCTGTCGGTGGCGGGGAAGCAGCTGGTGTACTACCGGTTTCCCGCGATCCACGACCCGAGGCCGGGGGACGTGATCGTATTTCGATACCCGGACGATCCCTCGCGGGACTTCATCAAGCGGTGCGTCGCCGTCGGCGGGCAGACGGTCGAAGTTCGCGACAAGGTTCTCTACGTCGAGGGCGAGGCGCGCGAGGAGCCGTACGCGATCCACAAGGATCCACGGGTGCTGCCGCGCGCCACCAGCACACGGGACAATTTCGGTCCGTACGTGGTTCCGCAGGACCACCTCTTCATGATGGGAGACAACCGCGACAACAGCCATGACAGCCGGTTCTGGGGCGCGCTGCCCGTGCGGCTCGTGAAGGGGAAGGCGATGCTCCTCTACTGGTCGTGGGACGGGGACCGCAGGCTGCCGCGCGGCGACCGGCTCCTGCGACCGATACGCTGAACGCCGGCGCGCGAGGGCGCGTCATGTCCTTCGGTCTCTACCTTCACCTGCCGTACTGCCGCAGCATTTGCCCCTATTGCGCCTTCGCGACGGCGCCCCTTCGCCGCGCCGAACCGGAACGGCTCCTGGCCGCGCTGGATCGGGAGCTGCACGGGGCCCGGCAGGTCGAGGCGTCCCGCAGGGGAACGCGTCCCGCCGACGCCTGGCGGCTGCCGCGCACGATCTACATCGGGGGCGGCACGCCGACGGCCCTCGCCCCCGCGACGCTGGCGCGCCTCCTCGACTGGATGCACGCGACGTTCGATCTCTCCAGGGTGCGGGAGTGGACGGTGGAGGCGAACCCCGAGGGGCTGGATGGGGAAACGCTCGGGCTTCTCCGGAAGGCGGGCGCCGACCGGCTCAGCATCGGCGTCCAGTCCCTGGAGCCCGCGGTGTTGAAGACCCTCGGCCGAACGCACGACGCGACCACCGCGCTCGACGCGGTCGATCGCGCGCGCGCCGCGGGGTTCGCCAGGATATCGGTCGACCTCATGGTGGCGGTGCCCGGGGAGACCCCCGAGGGCCTCCTGGCGGGCCTCGACGCGCTGCTTGGACGCGGCGTCGGACATGTGTCGGCCTACTCGCTTCAGGTGGAGGAGGGGACGCCGTTCGCCGCGAAGGCGGCGCGCGGCGCGTTGATCCCGCCCGGCGACGACGTCGCCGCCGACCGCTACGCGCTTCTCGACGATCGCCTGCAGCGCGCGGGGCTGGCCCACTACGAGGTGTCGAACTATGCGCGGCCCGGGGAGGAGTCCCGACACAACGAGGGCTATTGGACTCGCCGCCCCTACCTTGGGCTCGGGCCGGGAGCCCATTCGTTCGACGGCGCGCGCCGATGGGCGAACGAACACGACACCCGACGGTACATGTCCCGCATCGAAGAGGAGGGCGCGGCGCACGGCGAAGAAACGGTGGTCGGACCGGCCGACGCCGCCGAGGAGGAGATCTTCCTGGCCCTGCGGCGCGCCCGCGGCATGCGGCGCGCCCGATTGCTCGCGCTGGCGGGTCCGGCCGCGGAGGCGTGGATCGCCTGGGGGATCGAAGCCGGAGCGCTGGCCACCGACCCGCCGGGGAGGATCCGCCCGACCGCCCGCGGGCTCTTGACCGCGCACGAGATCGCGACGGAGCTCTTTCTTCGGATGGGGCCGTCCAGGGGTTCCGAACTCCCTGGGGGGCAAAGGGATCGAATCACGGCGGCCGGCGCGCCTTGACACCGCCGGGACCCGCTGCTAGCGTCGGCGGTTAGCACTGTAGGCCCACGAGTGCCAAACAGGAGTCAGGCGACAAACCCCAAAGCAGGTACGATGACACGACAGCGCGCCACAGAGCCCGATGAGCGGTTGCGCCGCATTCTGATGTTCGTCGTGGAGAGCCACGTCTCCCTCGCGGAGCCGGTGGGCTCCCAGTACGTGCGCGCCGCGTATCACCTCAGCATCTCGCCCGCCACGATTCGCAATGCCATGCAGCAGCTGGAGGAGTTGGGATACCTCTCGCATCCGCACACCTCGGCGGGACGCATTCCGACCGAGGCGGGGTATCGGTTCTACGTCGACGAGTTGATGCGACCGGAGCCGCTTCCCACGTCCGTCCGACGCGCGCTGGATCGCGTGTTCGAGGAGGCCCGTCGGGACGGCGGCATCGAGGATCGCCTGCCGCAGGCGCTGGCAAGGGCCGCGCGGCAATTGGCGCTTCTCTCGTATCGCCAACGCGATCCCTCGCGCATCCACGGATTCGAACTCGTCGCGCTCGAGGGGGGCGATCTCCTCGCGGCCGTGGCCAACGAATCGGGTCCCTTGGCGACGTCCACGTGGAAACCGGCGGGCCCCGTTCCCGCGAGCAGCCTGCGCCGGGCCGAGGCGTGGGTGCGCGCGTCGCTCCCGGTCGACGGTTCGGCGGGCCTGGAGGCGCTGGCGGCGCGCGCGAGGACCGAGTCGCCCGAGGATCTCCGTCCGCTCCTGGACGAGGCGCTGACGCGCGCCGCGCGGCTCGTAGCGGGCCTCGCGCATTCCGCCGTGGTTCTGGGCGGCGCCGAGCACATCGCCGCGCAGCCGGAATTTCAATCCGCCGGCACCCTGGGACCGCTGGTGGCCGTGCTGGCCGATCGCGAGCCGCTGGCCCGCGCGCTGGAGTCGTTCTCGCGCGCGGAGGAGCCGCGGGTCTCCATCGGCCACGAGCACGCGCCCGCCGCGCTTCACTCCTGCTCCATCGTCGGGATGACGATTCCGCTCCTGGGATCGAACGTCGTGGTGGGCGTCATGGGCCCGATGCGGATGCACTATCGCCGCGTCGTGTCCGTGCTGGCGCATCTCGCGGCGAAGGGACGAAGCGAGGCCGCATCGTGAAGAAGAAGCACGCCGCTCCGCCCCCCGACGCCGCCCCGGAATCCACGGAGACGAAGGATGCCGCGGAATCCTCGCCGCGGGACGCGGAGATCGAACGTCTTCGGGCACGCGAGGACGAACTCCTTCGCACGGTGGCCGAATACCAAAACATCAATCGCCGCCGGCGGCAGGACGTCGCCAACGCCCTGAAGTACGCGGCCGAGCCCTTTCTGCGCGAGCTCCTTCCGGTGCTCGACGATCTCGAGCGCGCGCTGCATGCCTTTCCCTCCGCCGACGATCCGCATCGCACCGGCGTCGCGTTGGTCCAGGACCGTCTGAACAAGATCCTGGAGCGCGAAGGGCTGGAAGCGATCCGTCCGCATCAGCAGCCCTTCGATCCCGCGCTGCATGACGCGATCGCGCACCTACCCGTGCCGGACGCCGTTCCGGGGACGGTGGTGGAAGTCGCCGTTCCGGGATACCGGTTCCGCGACCGCGTGTTGCGCCACGCCAAGGTTGTCGTCGCCGCGGACCCGCTCGAGGCGGCCGGCGAGGCGAAGGAGAACACGACGGACGGACCGACGGGGAACGGGGAGGACCGTTGAGCACGAAGCGCGACTACTACGAAGTGCTCGGCATCGGTCGCGAGGCCACCGCGGAGGACGCCAAGAAGGCGTATCGGAAGTTGGCGCTCCAGTACCACCCGGACCGAAATCCCGGCGACAAGGAGGCCGAGGAGCGCTTCAAGGAGGTCGCCGAGGCGTACGACGTCTTGAGCGACCCGGATAAGCGCGCACGGTACGACCGATTCGGACATCAGCCGGCCGGCGCTCCGGGCGGGGGCTTCGAAGGGTACGCGGGATTCGACCTGGCGGACGCCCTCCGCGCCTTCATGCGCGACTTCGGCGGGTTCGGCGGCGGCGGCGGCGGATTCGGCGACTTCTTCGAGGGGAACGCACCGGGCGGGCGTGAGCGGCGGGGCAACACGCTGGAGATCCGGCTGCCGCTCACGCTCGAGGAAATCGCGACCGGCGTCGAGAAGCGGGTGAAGATCCGACACATGCGGACGTGCGGCACGTGCGGCGGAAGCGGAGCCAAGAAAGGCTCCGGCTCGAAGACGTGCCCGGTTTGCCGCGGGGCCGGCCAGGTCCGGACCGTGCAGCGATCGCTGTTCGGCCAGGTGATGAGCGTGATGACCTGCGACCGCTGCCGGGGCGAAGGTTCGGTGGTCGACACTCCGTGCGGCGATTGCTCGGGCGAAGGACGCGTCCGGCAGCAGTCCGAGATTTCGATGAAGGTGCCGCCCGGCGTGACGAGCGGAAATTACCTTCCGATCTCGGGCATGGGCGACGTCGGTCCGCGCGGCGGGCCCGCCGGCGACCTGGTGGCGCACATCGAGGAGTTGGAGCATCCCGTCTTCCTGCGCGACGGGGACGACCTCATCGTGGAAGTTCCGATCGGGGTCGCTCGCGCCTCGCTGGGCGGCAAGATCGTCGTGCCGATTCTGGGCGGCGGAAAGGCCAGCATCGACGTTCCCGCCGGATCGGCGACCGGAAAGCTTCTCCGCCTGCGGGGCAAGGGAATCAAGAGCCTCAAACGCTCGGGCACGGGGGATCTCCTCGTGCGTTTGGTCGTCTCGGTGCCGAACAAGTTGAACGACCGCGCCAAGAAACTCATGCAAGAGTTCGAGAAGATCGCCGAGACCAAGGTCCCGCCTCCGCGCCGCCCCGAGGGCGACTTCGACGGGCACTGAGGCGCGCGTGACCGAGCCCCGCCGGCCCGACACGCTGTTCTGGGTGGAACCGTCGCGCGTCGTCGCCGACACGATCACGCTCGACCCCGGCGAATCCCACCACCTGCTGCGCGTCCACCGCGCGGAGCGGGGCACGCCGTTCGAAGCCACCGACGGAACGGGATTCCTCTACCGCTGCCGCCTCACCGAGCCGTCGAGCAAGGCCGCGCGCGGGGAGGTGCTCGAGCGTGTCGAGGACGCCGGTGAGCTTCCCGGCCTTCTCCGCGTTCTGGTCGGCCTACCCGATACGCGCGCAGCCGAGACCGTGGTCGAGCACGCGGTTCCGCTCGGCGTTTCGGGGATCGTTTTCGTCACGTGCGAGCGCTCGCCGCGGGCGCCGCTCGGCGCATCGCGCCTGGAGCGGCTGCGCCGCCTCGCCATCGCCGGGGTGAAACAGTCGCGTCGCTCCCGCCTTCCCGGCATCGAAACCTCCGAATCGCTCCCCGCCGCGATCAGTGCCGCGGGGCAGGGGCAGCGGTTCGCGGCGGATCCCGGCGGAACACCCCTCGAGCAGGACAAGCTTCGCCGGCCTCAACTGGAAGCGATTATTGCAGTTGGCCCCCCGGGTGGGTTTACCGCCTCGGAGTCTGAGGTGTTGGCGGGGGCCGATTTTTCTTTTATCTCTCTTGGTAACAACAGGTTAACCACGGAAACAGCCACCCTGGCCCTGGTCTGCGAGGTGCGCAAGGCCATGATTTTGGCCGGTTTGCGCGATATTTGACAAAACGCCTGGACCGGGTTATCTTGTTTAGCGTTAGGCGAATGCTGCCCACCAGGAGGTGGGCAGATTGTATTTCACCCCCACCATGGTGAGGAGGCGATACACCGGATGCCCGGCATCAGGGTCAAGGAAGGCGAGTCCTTCGAGAGTGCCCTTCGCCGGTTCAAGAAGAAGTGCGAGAAAGCGGGAATTCTCGCGGATCTGCGACGACATCAGCACTTCGAAAAACCGAGCGAGCGGCGGAAGCGGAAGCTGAACGCCGCAAAGAGAAAGATGATGGCTCGGATGAAGACGGCCGACTAGGGCCGACTTCCCCGAGCAGCAACCAGACGGGAAACCGGCCCGAGCCGGTTTCCCGTTCGTCTCCTGGGCCGGCGACCACGCCGGTTCCTCACCTCCGGAAGAACTGCCATTACCAACGCTGAACCGCGTCCTCTCACCGCGCGCACCGACGCGCCCGGCCGGGAAGTAGACCGCGATCACGCCGAGACGGTGCTCGAATATCGAGTCGCCCTCGACGCCATCGCGGGTCGATGCCGTTCGCAACCCGGCGGCGAGTACGCGCGCGCCATACGCCCGCTGCCGCGCGTGGAGCAGGCGGGCGCGGAGCAGGCGCTGTATGCCGACTTGCTGGCGGCCCAGGCGGGAGGCGATCCGCCGCCCGCCGTCGCGCCGCCCGACGTGCGGACGCTGCTGGATCGGCTGCAGCACGAGGGGGCCGGACTTCGCGGCGAGGAACTGTGGGCGCTGGCCCGCGTCATGGAAGCGTCCGCCCAGGTCGTCGCGTGGAGGCGACGGGGCGGGAAGGAATTCGAGTCGCTGGGACGACTGCTCGACCGCCTCGATCCGCTGGAGTCGTTCCACCGCGATCTGGTGAAGGCGCTCGAGCCGACGGGCGACGTGAAGGACGGCGCGAGTTCCGCGCTGGCGAAGATTCGCCGTTCGATCGCCGGGACCCGGGAACGGATCGCCCGGCGACTGGAGACGATTCTTCGCGGGCTCGGACTGGCCGAGAGCTTCGTCACGCTGCGCGACGGCCGGTACGTCGTCTCCGTTCCCGGGGGCAGCCGCCGGTCCGTGCCGGGCGCGGTCCTGGGACACTCGGGATCGGGCGCCAGCGTCTACGTCGAGCCTCGGGAAGTGGCGGAGGCGAACGAGGAGCTGGCGGAACTCGAGATCGACGAAGCGCGCGAAGTGGAGCGGATCCTGCGCGAGCTGTCGCATCAAGCGCACCGCGCGCGACCGGCGCTCGCGACCGATTTCGAGACGCTGGTGCGGCTCGACGCCGCCGAGGCGGTCGCGGACTGGGCGCGGGAGGTCGGGGCGACGCTGCCGGAATTGACGGATGACGGCGAGCGCGTATTGGAGTTGCGTCGCGCCAGACACCCGATCCTGGTGGAGCGCGCGCGGCGGGGCGACATGGAGCCGCCGGTCCCGCTCGACCTTCGGCTGGATGCGACGAATCGCCTCGTCCTGGTGACGGGTCCGAACATGGGTGGAAAGACCGTCGGCATGAAGACGGTCGGGCTGCTCACGCTCCTGGCGATGGCGGGGCTGCCCGTGACCGCCGCGACCGGAACACGCATTCCGTGGTGTGACCGCGTGTGTTGCGACATCGGGGACGAGCAGTCGATTCAGGACGACGTCTCGACGTTCCTCTCGCACGTTCGCCGACTGGGCGACGCGGTGCGGCTCGCGACGCCGAAGAGCCTCGTGCTCCTCGACGAGTTGGGTTCCGGGACGGATCCCGCCGAGGGGGCGGCGCTGGGGCAGGCGATTCTCGAGGCGATTCGGGAGCGGGGGGCGCTCTGCATCGCGACCACGCACTTCGGAAGCCTGAAGACGTTCGCCCACGACGCGGCGGGCGTGCGAAACGCGTCGATGGCGTTCGACGAGGAGACGCTGCGGCCGCTGTTCCAGCTGATCGTGGGCGTGCCCGGCGGCAGCCGCGCGCTTCAGGTGGCGGAGCGATTCGGGATGGAGCCCGCGGTCCTGGGCCGGGCGCG
Organism: Candidatus Eiseniibacteriota bacterium; assembly: GCA_003235575.1. Taxonomy (GTDB): domain Bacteria; phylum Eisenbacteria; class RBG-16-71-46; order SZUA-252; family SZUA-252; genus SZUA-252. Next base: position 19,300 of record QJVW01000139.1, read on the forward strand.
GGATCTGCTTCCGAAGGGGGAGCGGGACCTGAACCGCCTGATCGAGGAACTGGGACGCCTCCGCGAGGAGGCGGAGCGCGAGCGCGGGATGCTGGCGACGACGCGCGCCACGCTCGCCGAGCGCGAGTCGGAGTTGAAGACCGCGCGCGACCGGCTCGAGGCGGAGCGGAAGGAGCGGAAGCAGACCGAACTCGAGGCGCGGCGCGACCTCCTGCGGACGCTGGAGCGCCAGATCGACGAGTACCGGAAGCGGCTACGAACCGAATCGAAGGCGAGTCAGGAGACGCTGCGCGAGGCGCGCGGGCTCGCGCGCTCGATCGAGGATGCCATCGACGCGGAGAGCGATCGGCCCGCCGCGCCGACGGGGCCGCCCGTCCGGACCGCCGCTCCGGGCGACGCGGTGATCATTCCCGCGCTGGGAGCGACGGGCACGGTCCTATCGGCGCCCGACGCCGACGGGCGGGTTCGGGTGAAGGTGGGTGGCGCGACCGCCGTTCTTCCGCTGCGCCAGCTGCGCCGGGCGGAGGGCGCGGCCGACGCGCGAGCCGCGGTGGAGCCGCGCCGCGGCGCCAAGGCCGGCGGGTCGGCGGCAGCGTTCCCGGAGATCGCGGCTGAAATCGACGTCCGCGGGTTCGAAACCGACGAGGCGGTTCGCGCGGTGGAGCGGTACCTGGAGGACGCGGCCATGGGCGGGCAGCCGACGGCCCGGATCATCCATGGGAAGGGGAAGGGGATCCTGCGCGAAGAGATGAAGCGGTTCCTCGCGACGAACGCGCTCGTGAAGGAATTCCGCCTCGGGGAGCTGCGCGAGGGAGGCACGGGTGTCACGATCGTGACGCTGGCGTAGATGACGATGACGGCGCACGCGGCCGACGAGGCCAAAGAAGCGATCCGAAACGCCACCGACATCGTTCAGGTGATCGGCGAGCGCGTGCGGCTGCGCCGTGTCGGGACGCGGTGGAGCGGTCTCTGTCCGTTCCACCAGGAGAAGACGCCATCGTTCACGGTGAATCCGGAGCGGCAAATTTGGCACTGCTTCGGCTGCAGCAAGGGCGGCGATGTCTTCGCGTTCCTGATGGAGGCCGACAAGGTCTCGTTTCCGGAGGCGCTCGCGATTCTGGGGGAGCGCGCCGGGATCGAGGTTCCGAAGTCGGGACGCGGCCCCGGCGCCGCCGTGCGCGACCGGCTGTATCAGGCGAACGCGTTGGCCGCCGACTTCTTCGCGGCGTCGCTGCGCACGGAGTCGGCGGCGAGCGCGAAGGCGCGCGCCTATCTGGCGGGACGTGGATTCGAGGGGGAGATCCTCGAGCGATTTCGCATCGGGTGGGCGCCCGACGCCTGGGATGCGCTGACGACGACGCTGGGGAAGCTGCTGCCCGTGAAGTCGCTCGAGGAGACGGGCCTGGCCTTGCGTCGGGGGGACGGGTCGCATTTCGACCGATTCCGAAACCGGATCATGTTCCCGGTCGACACCGGTCCCGGGAAGATCGCCGGGTTCGGGGCGCGGGCGATCGCTCCGGAGGATCAGCCCAAGTACCTGAACTCGTCGGAATCGGCCGTCTTTCGAAAGAGCACGCTCCTGTTCGGCCTGACGCAGGCGCGGAGCGCCATTCGGGAGCGCAAGGAGATCCTGGTTTCCGAGGGCTACCTGGACGTCCTTCGCCTCCATGCGGCGGGGTTCGACCACGCGGTGGCGACCTGCGGCACGGCGCTGACGCTGGACCATGCGCGCGCGCTGTCGCGCTTCGAGGCGGAGGTGGTCCTGGTATACGACGGGGACGCCGCGGGCGTGCGGGCCGCGGATCGGGGGCTCGACCCGCTCTTGGCGGCGGGGCTCGCGGTCCGGGTGCTGCTTCTGCCCGCCGGCGAGGATCCGGATTCGTTCCTGGCGAAGAACCCGCCGGGCGCGTTCGGGAAACTCCTGGGCGAGGCCCGGGACGTGCCGGGATTCCTGGCGGAGGCTTCGCTGGGCGGCGAGGGCGCGAACCCGTCGCTGGAGGCGCGTGTAAAACGATTCATCGGGCTGCTGTCGCGCCTGGAGGATCCGATTCGCCGTCGGCTTCTGGTGCGGCGCGGGTCCGAGGCGTTCGGCCTGGAGGAGGGGGTCCTCCTCGAGGCGCTGGAGCGGCGGAAGAGCGGTCGCGCTCCAGCGCGTCCGGTGTCGGCGAGCCGGCGTGAGCCGCCTCCCGCGGAGGCCGCGAAGGACCGTGCGCCGGACGGCCGGGCGGAGCGGGTCGCCCCGCCGGTCGTCACCGTGGCGTCGCTCGATCCGGCCGAGCGCGAGCTGGCGGCCCGGGTGCTGACGGAGGAGGGCGCGATGCGCGCCGTGGTGGAGGCGGGCGGCGCCGACTGCTTTCCGACGGAGGCGCTCCGCGCGGTGATCCGCCCGTGGGTGGAGTCTGGGCAGCCGCCGCTGCCCGAGGAGCGGGACCGGCTCCTGGCGGACGAGCCGCTGGTTCGGGGGGTCCTGGCGATGCACCCGGTGGAGGAGGCCGTGCCGCTCGAGGAGCAACTACGGACGGCGCGGGGCCTGATCGAGCGCCTCGAGGAGCGTCGCCTGCGCGCGGCCCTGGCCGCCCTCGATCGGGCCATTCGAGAAGCGGAAACATCGCGGGACGGTTCGCTGGAACGGCTGGTGGCCGAACGGCGCGATCTCGCATCCAAATATCACCAACGAAGCACGAACACCGTTTCGTAGCGTCCGCGACACCGACAAAGGAGAGACCCCGGAATGAAGCGTGAGAAGGTGGATCGCCTTGTGGAACTCAAGGCGCTGGCCGGGAAGCAGCAGTACCTGCTGCACGACCAGATCGAGACCTTTCTGGACGAGAGCGCGTCCGTGGACGACATGGACGAGGTGTACATCACGCTCCACGACCTGAAGGTCGACATCTTCGACACCCACGAAGAGGCGCAGCAGAAGCTCCGGATCAAGCGCCGCGAGGAGAAGCGGCCCGCGGAGAAGGCGCCGGCGACGCCGAGTGTCCGCTACGACGATCCGGTGCGCATGTACCTGCGCGAAATGGGCCGCGTCCCGCTCCTCGATCGCGAAGGCGAGGTGGAGATCGCGAAGCGCATCAAGGCCGGCGAGCGCCAGATCTGCAACGCGCTCTTCCGTTCGCCGCCGATCTTGAAGGAGATCCTCTCCTACGGGACCAAGGTGAAGCAGAACAAACTGCGGGTGGAGGACTTCACCCAGATCGACTTCGGAAACTGGAACCCCGAGTTCTCGCCGAAGAAGGAGCGGACCCGCGCCCTCAAGGCGGTGGACAAGGTCCGGTCCGTGTCGGCGCGGTTCACCAAGATCCAGGCCAAGTCGGTCGCCCGTCTCTCCGAGGAGAAGAAGCGGCAGCATCACGAGAAGGTCCGAGCCGTGGAGGGCGAGCTGCTCCGCGAGCTGCAGGAGCTGAACGTCAACAACCGGCTCATCGAGCGGCTCGCCGAGCGCGTGAAGGAATCGTCGGCGTTCATCGACGAAGCGGAGTACGAGTACATTCTCCTGGAGCAGAAGTGGGGGAAGACCGGCGAAGAAGTAGCGGCCCTCCTGCGTCGCGCGAAGAAGAGCAAGCGCGAGGCGGCCCAGATCAAGCGGGAGTCGAATCTCGGCGCCGAGGAATTCGAAGCGCACGACCGGGCGGTCAAGAACGCGCGGAAGAAGATTCGCAAGATCGAGGAAGAGGCGAACATGTCGCGCGACGACGTCAAGGAGGTCGCGCGCGAGATCCGCTCGGGCGAGATCGCCCGCGACAAGGCGAAGCGCGAAATGATCGAGGCGAACGTGCGTCTCGTGATCTCGATCGCCAAGCGATACACGAACCGCGGACTGGAGTTCCTCGATCTGATTCAGGAAGGGAACAGCGGCCTCATGCGCGCGGTCGACAAGTTCGACTACCGAAAGGGCTACAAGTTCTCGACGTACGCCACCTGGTGGATTCGCCAGGCGATCACGCGCGCCATCGCCGACCAGGCGCGCACGATCCGCGTTCCCGTGCACATGATCGAGGCGATCAACAAGGTCGTCCGCACGTCGCGCCGGCTGGTGCAGGAGTTGGGCCGGGAGCCGACGCCGGAAGAAGTGGCGCAGCGGCTGGCGATGCCGGTCGACAAGATCAAGAGCGTGCTGAAGGCGGCGCAGGAGCCGATCTCGCTGGACCGTCCCATCGGCGAGGACGACGATTCCAGCCTGGGCGATTTCATCGAGGACACGTCGGTCGTGTCCCCGGCCCAGGCGGCGGCGTTCTCCATGCTGAAGGACGAGGTGAACGAAGTGCTGGAGACCCTGAGCAAGCGTGAGGCGCGCGTCATTCGGCTCCGCTTCGGACTCACCGAGGACGGGTGCCCGCGCACCCTCGAGGAGGTCGGAGCGACGTTCAACGTGACGCGCGAGCGCATTCGCCAGATCGAGGCCAAAGCGCTGCGCAAGCTGCGGCATCCGACCCGCAGCCGGCGCCTGAAGGGCTACGTCGAGGCGGTGTAGCGCGCAGGGCGTCTTGACCTCGGACGGGGGACGCTGTACCTTTCGTTGCTCGGGTCCGTGACTCGAACCAAGAGGGGGAATCGGGCCCATAGCTCAGTGGTGAGAGCACCCGGCTCATAACCGGATCGTCCTTGGTTCAAGTCCAAGTGGGCCCATTCCTTCATCCGACGACAACGGGGGCGGTTAGCTCAGCTGGGAGAGCGCTGGTATCACAAGCCAGAGGTCGCAGGTTCAATCCCTGCACCGCCCACCAACCTCGAAGCGTCTGATACGGGGAGCGCGCCCCAACGCGCTCCCCGTCCTTTGTTTTCCCGGAGGCGATCGGCGGCCATGACCCCGCTTTCGAGCGACTTGAGCGCCCTGCTGGAGCTGCAGCGCCGGGACCACGCGCTGGCGGATCGCGTGGGGCGCCACGCCGCCCTTCCGGGCCGCCGCCGCGAGGCGCTGGAGACGCTGGAGGCGGCGCGCGCCGCCGCGGAGAAGGCGAAGCGCGACCTCGAGACGGCGCGCACGGAGCGCCGTGGCCTGGAAAAGGAGATCGCGGGATTCCAGGCGGAGACGGAGCGGCTGGAGCGCCAGCTGTTCGACGTGAAGACGAACGACGAGTACAAGGCGATGCAGCACCAGATCGCGACCGTGAAGGAGAAGTCGTCCGCGATCGAAACCGCGATTCTGGAGCACATGGAGCGCGAGGAGTGGCTGGAGGCCGCGGTGAAGGCCGAGGAGGAGGCCGCCGCCGCCGCCGCCACGGCGAAGGCCGAGGCGGACCGAACGCTCGACGCGGAGCAGGTGACGCTGGAGACCGAGATCACCGAGCGGACCACGGCGCGCGACGAGGCGCGCCGTGCCGTGCCGGCCGCGCTCCTGTCGCGGTACGACCGGCTCCTGGCCGCGCGGGAAGGGTTGGCCGTCGTCGAAGTGGTGAACGCCGCGTGCGGGGGCTGCCATCGCGCCCTGACGGCGCACGATCTCCAGATCCTGAAGCAGGGCGACACGGCGCACGCCTGCGAGGAATGCGGGCGCATCGTCATCGACCCGGCAGCGGCGTCCGGATGACAGCCGGCGCTAAGGGGGAGCCAACGCCATCGGATCGCTGAAGTACCTGTTTCCCTACCTGAAGCGACACCGCGCCGCGTTCGCCGTCGGCGCGGTCGCCGTCGTGCTCACGAACCTCTTTCAGGTCTGGGTGCCGTGGCTGGTCCGCCAGGCCGTCGACCACCTCCAGAAGGGCGCCACGCGCGAGGGACTGCTGGCCGACGCCGGGCTCATCCTGCTGGCCGTGGCCTTGCAGGGTCTCTTCCTCTTCGCGATGCGCTGGTCGCTCATCCGCGCGTCCCGGAAGATGGAATACGAGCTCCGAAACGACATCTTCGCCCACATCGCGCGGCTTCCGGCGCGCGTCTATCGCGCGCGCAAGGTGGGAGACCTCCTCTCCCGCGCCACCAACGATCTCGACGCCGTCCGGAACTTCCTGGGCCCGGGCATCATGTACTTCGCGAACACCTGCGTCACGTTCGTCATGGCGGTCACGCTGATGTGCCGGATCGACTGGCAACTGACCCTCATCGCGCTGATCCCCCTGCCACTCCTGTCGATCCTCGTGGCGCGGCTCGGCGCGCGGCTCCACCATCACTACGAGCAGATCCAGGATTCGTTCGCGGGCCTGACCGCCAAGGCGCAGGAGACGCTGGCGGGCATCCGCGTGGTGAAGGCCCACGGCGAGGAGGGCGGGGAATACGAGGTCTTTCGGAAACTCCACGACACGTTCCTGGAACGGAATCGGCGGATGATCCGGCTCCAGGCGGGGCTCTGGCCCACGATGTCGCTCCTGGGCGGCATCGCGGCGGCCATCGTGCTCTGGGTCGGCGGGTCGGCCGTCATCACCGGGAGGATCACGCTCGGTTCCCTCGTCGCGTTCCAGATCTACCTCGCCATGCTCCTCTGGCCGATGATCGCCCTGGGCTGGGTGACGAACCTATTCCAGCGCGGCGCCGCCTCCATGGGGAGGATCCAATCCGTCCTGGACGAGCCGATCGAGCCGGACGTGGACGATCGCGACGTGCCGGCGCCGACCCAGGACGTGACGATCGAACTCCACGGGGTCGGCTACCGGTATCCGGGAACCGATCGCGACGTCCTGCGTTCGGTGAACCTCACCGTGCGCGCGGGCGAGCGCGTCGCGATCGTGGGGCGAACGGGCGCGGGCAAGACGACCCTCCTCCAGCTCATCGCGCGACTCGACGAGCCGACCGCGGGCGAGATCCGTTTCGGGGGCGTCCCGACGACCCGTTGGCCGCGCAGCGCGCTGCGCCGCCGCTTCGGCTTCGTGCCGCAGGAGACCTTTCTCTTTTCCGACAGCCTGAGAGCCAACATCCACTTCGGCTTCGAGGAGAACGAGACGCTCCCCGATCCGGTGGCGGCGGCCGGCCGAGCGGGCCTGGATAGCGATCTCTCGCAGTTCCCGAAGGGCCTCGAAACCACCATCGGAGAGCGGGGGATCACCCTGTCGGGCGGACAGAAGCAGCGCGTGGCCCTGGCGCGGTCCCTGGCGCTCGAGCGCCCCGTGCTCCTGCTCGACGACTGCTTCGCGAGCGTCGATCCGGGCACGGAGGAGAAGATCCTCGCGTCGCTCTTCGAGCTTCCCGCCGCGCCGACCATTCTCCTGGCGACGCACCGGCGCTCGGCCCTCCTGCGCGTCGACCGGATCGTCGTGTTGGACGGGGGGCGGATCGTGGCCACCGGCTCGCACCAAGAGCTGCTGGCGGCCGGCGGGCTGTACGCGGAGCTCTACCACCGCGAAGAGGTCGTCGAGGAGTTGGAGGCGCTATGAGCGGCCCCTTCGGATCCGCGGCCGACGACGTCGAAGCCAGCGGCAAGATCTACGACCGGCGCCTGGCGCGGCGGCTCCTTCTCTACCTCGCGCCGTACAAGAAGCAGGTCATCATATCGATCCTCCTCCTCGGCGGCCTCTCCCTCCTCGAGGTGGCCGGTCCGTACCTGACGATGCTCGCCATCGATCGCTACGTTCGGCCCGTCGGCGGCGCAACCATGCCGGCCACCGAGGCGATGCGGGGGCTCCTCGTGCTGGCGGGGGCGTACGTCGCCGTGCTGGTCGGCGCCTTCTTCCTGCGCTACTGGCAGACCTACATCATGGGCATGGTCGGGCAGCGCGCCATGCAGGATCTGCGGCTGGGGATCTTCCGCCACCTCGCGACCCTCACGCCCTCGTATTTCGACACGCGTCCGGTGGGCCGCATCCTCACGCGGGTCACGCAGGACGTGGCGGTCCTGAACGAGCTCTTCGCGCAGGGCGTCGTGGCGGTCATCGGCGACCTCTTCATGGTCGGCGGCATCGTCGCCGCGATGTTCTATCTGAACTGGAAGCTGGCGCTCGTCACCATGACGACGGTGGTGTTGCTCATCGTGGCCACGGCCATCTTCCGGGCCAAGGTGCGCGTTTCCTACCGCCGCGTCCGCACGCGCCTGGCGCGCCTGAACGCGTTCCTCCAGGAGCACCTTCAGGGACTGGACGTCCTCAAGCTGTTCAACGCGGAGGCGAAGCAGTCGCGCAAATTCGACGAGGCGAATCGTTCGCACTTCGAGGCGCACGTGCAAAACCTCTTCTACTACGCCGTCTTCTTTCCGTCGGTCGAGTTCATCGGCGCGATCGCTCTGGCGCTCATCATCTGGTACGGCGGCGGCGGCATCGTGGCCGGCACGGTCACCTTCGGCGTGGTCGTCGCGTTCATTCAGTACGCCGACCGCTTCTACCAGCCCGTGCGCGATCTGAGCGAGAAGTACAACGTGTTCCAGGCGGCCATGGTAGCGTCCGAGCGGATCTTCGAAACGCTGGACACCGTGCCGGCCGTTCAGGACCCCGACGCTCCGGCCTCGATGCCCGATCGGCTTCGGGGCGAGGTGTCGTTCGAGAACGTCTGGTTCGCCTACAAGCCCGACGAGTGGGTATTGCGCGACGTCTCCTTCACGATCGCGCCGGGGGAGAAGGTCGCGATCGTCGGCGCCACGGGCGCCGGCAAGACGACCATCTCGAACCTCCTGACGCGCTTCTACGAATTCCAGAAGGGGACGATCCGCATCGACGGGCGCGACATCCGGGAGATTCCGGGCTCCGTGGTTCGCCGCCAGATCGGACTGGTGCTGCAGGACGTCTTCCTCTTCAGCGGCTCGGTTCGGGAGAACATCCGGTTCGGCGCGCGCGAGCGCCCGGAGGGGGATGCGGATCGGGCGCTGGCTCAGGTGGGCGGCGAGCGGCTGAAGGCGCGCCTCCCGAACGGGCTGGGCGAGGAGGTCGGCGAACGGGGCGGTTTCTTCTCGATGGGCGAGCGGCAGATCCTGGCGTTCGCGCGCGCGCTCCACTACGACCCCTCGATCTTGATCCTGGACGAAGCGACCTCGAGCGTGGACGTCGAGACCGAGCGCGTGATCCAGGAGGCGCTGCATCGGCTTCTCGAAGGCAGGACGTCGCTCGTGATCGCGCACCGTCTGAGCACGATCCTCGACGCCGACCGGATCCTGGTCATGCACAAGGGCGAGTTGCGCGAGCAGGGGACGCACGAGGAACTCCTGGCGAAGCGCGGCATCTACGCCAGGCTCTACGAACTCCAATTCCAGAACGACGGCAGGAAGGAGCCGCGCACGGAG
>QJVW01000032.1 GCA_003235575.1 Candidatus Eiseniibacteriota bacterium
GCGGTCGCCGCCGAAACCAAGGACGGCGCGGTACGGAAGACGACGCTGGAGGCGCTGGCCGAGGCGCGGCGCCTGGCGGACGAACGCGGCGGCAACGTCGCGGCCGTTCTGATCGGCAAGGTCGCATCCGGCGAGGCCGAGCGCGTGGCGCAGCACGGCGCGGATCGGATCGTGCACGTGGAGGGCGCGGCCCTGGACGCCTACGCTCCCGAGTCGTACGCGGAGGCGCTGCGCGCGGCGGTGGAGGTCGTGAAGCCGGAGCTGCTCCTGTTCGGAGCCACGGCCCAGGGCAAGGATCTGGCCCCCCGCGCCGCGGCGCGCTTGCGCGCCGGACTCGCGTCGGACTGCGTGGGATTCGCCTGGAAGGACGGCGCTCTGACGGCGCGCCGGCCCATCTACGCCGGCAAGGCGATCGCCACGGTCGCGTGGAGCGATGCGCGCCCGATGGTCGCGTCGATCCGGCCGAACACGTTCACGCCGCTGGCTCCGGACGCCTCGCGGACGGCCGCCGTGGAGTCGATCCCTCTGCCGGAGACGAAGGTTCGCGCGCGCGTGACCGGCTTCGAGAAGTCGGAAGGGGAGATGCTCGACCTGACCGAAGCGAACATCATCGTGAGCGGCGGGCGGGCGATGCAGGGGCCGGAGAACTTCGAGATCCTGCGCCGGCTGTGCGGCGTGCTCGGCGCCACGCTCGGCGCCTCCCGCGCCGCGGTGGACGCCGGTTGGATCGACCACTCGTATCAGGTGGGGCAAACCGGAAAGGTCGTCAACCCGACGCTCTACATCGCCGCCGGCATCTCCGGGGCGATCCAGCACCTGGCCGGCATGTCCTCCTCGCGAACGATCGTCGCGATCAACAAGGACAAGGACGCTCCCATCTTCAAGATCGCGACGTACGGCCTGGTCGGTGATCTGTACGAGGTCGTCCCGGCGCTGACCGAGGAATTCGCGAAGGCGCTCAAGGAATAGCGGTCGCCGCGTGACCGGACACCCCGCCTACGAGACGTACTGGAAGCGCAAGGAACTCCTGCGGCGCTCCTACCCGACGTTTCCGGTTCGACGCTGGTGGGAGACGGACGGGCTCTGCGACATCGAGCGCGTCTATTTCGACGCGGTCCGGGACGCGCCGAGCCTGCTGGACGTGGGCGCGGGCGACCTTCGCATCATGCGAAAGGTGCAGGGCGCCGGATTTCGCGGCGAGTACCACACACAGGACATCGGCGAGGAGGGGCGGTACACCTATCGCGACCTCTCCGAAGTCTCCCGGCCCTACGGCGCCATCCTATGCCTCGACATGATCGAGCACGTGCCGCTGGCGGAGGGGCTGTCCCTGGTGAAGCGCCTGATCTCGCTCCTCGCGCCCGGCGGAGCGCTGGTGCTGCAAACGCCCAACGCCGCCTACCTGCCCGATGCGCGTTCGTGGGACATGACCCACGTGCACCTCTACAACCTCCCGGATCTGTGGGCGTTCTTCCGGTGCGAAGGGATGGAGGTCGAGGGATACCGGGTGACGCTGGGGCCGGAACGGCCGGGGCCGATCGTCGCGGCGCGCACGGCGATCGTGGCGTACGTGAAGCGGCGGATCCTCGGCTGCGACTACGCCAACAACATCGCGCTGATCGCCCGGGCTCCCCGCTAGTCTCTTCCCGCCCTCAGGGCGTCGCGACCTCCGGCTCCGCCGGACCCCAGACGAAGGACTCGCGGTGCTCGGCCAGCCAACGACGAAGCCGCTCGGGGGTTCCGAGGTCGCACCACCCGCAGGAAGCGACGGCCAGAACGCGCTGCCAGGACGTGGTGTGGGCCAGGAGATCCCGGCTGAGATCCCAGGTCGGGCGCTCGCTCGGCGCGGCGAGGAACCGCTCCATTTCGCCCTGATGCGACGCGACCAAGTCCGGCAGACAGAGACGGAAGAGCTCCAGCATGGTGCGGACCTTCGTCGCCGTGATGAAGGTGTTGACCAGTCCGCCGCGGAGACGGATCTCCTTGGTTTCTTCCGGCGCCGGCTTCTCGACGAACGAGATGACGCGGCGCGTTCCCCGCTGCCATTCCCCGTCCGGAACGATCCAGCCGTAGTCCCGATCGTGGGCGCCGGGCCTGACGCCCAGGAGAAGCACGCGATCCTCCCAGGCCTCCGCCTCGCGATGGAGTTGGGCGACCGCGTCGTGGAACCGATCCTCGTCGTCGATCATGCTGTCGCTGGGAACGAGCAGGACGGACGCATCCGGATCGCGCCGCGCGATCGCGACAAGGGCAAGAAAGACGGCGTGCGCCGTCCCGCGGCTCACGTGCTGGGAGAGGAACAGCACGGGCTCCATGCCCCGCAAGTCGCGTGTCCACCATCGGCGGTGCTGCGCGCGGACCACCGGCACCACCCGCGCCTCCGCGGTCAGACGACGGGCACGGGCGAGGGCCGCGCGGAAGAGGCTCTCTCCGTTCCGCAGGCGGCAAAACTGCTTCGGCACACTCTCGCCGTCAGGCGATCGAGTGATCGCCCGGACGCGGGAGCCCTCTCCGCCCGCAAGTACGACAATCCAAGGCTGTGCCATGCAGCGGTGATGCTGCATTAGCCGTGCCGTGAGTGCTACGAATGGACCACTTGCGCGGAACTGCTCGATCGGCAGGTAGGTGCGGGGTCGCGCGGACGAAGAATCGGACTCGAGGGTGCGGCCGCCTGGCTGCCACCCTGTCACCCGATGTGACAGGGTGGCAGCACCACCCGCCGGTTCAGCCGGTCGCCTTCTCCGAAGCCGGGTCGCGGCCGGCGAGCGGCTTGGATAGGACGACGCTCCGGTAGTTCGTCACCGGCCAGTCGACGTAGCCCACGAATCGATGGCCGCGACGTTCGTACCACGCGATGAGGTGCGACGCGCCTTCGGCCGTGTCGAGCGCGAGCTGGGTGGCGCCGGCCGCGCGGGCCCGCGCTTCCAGTTCATCCATCAGGCGTGTGCCGATGCCCTTCCCCTGCTCGGAGGGGAGAACCCCGAACTGCCCGAAGTAGTAGACGCCGGGCTGCCGGTACCACGGAACGAAGGCCTCCGGGCTTCCCGGGAAGAGCGTCACCGTGGCGATCAGCCGACCCTCGCGCTCCACCAGGAGCGGCGCGCCGCGATCCAGCCGTCTGCGGGTGACGTCGTCGTCCTGGTGCGAGGCCACGTAGCGAAACCCTTGGGCGGCCAGGGCGGCGTAGGCGGCGTGGAGCAGTGCCGTGATCTCGGGGATGGAATCGGAGGGGCGCCGATCGCGGATGACAATCCGTTCGTCCACGCTAGTCGATGCGCTCGATGGTGACGTCGGGGATGCGAACGAGGTGGAGGACGCTGCCCGAGGATCGGAGTCCGACGACGACGTCGACCACGACGAGCGGGCCCCACTTCGGTCCGCCGTCCGCGCGGTAGGAGCGGGCATTCGGGGTGGCGCCGGGCGCGCCCTGGCTCTCCATCCACGAGGCCCAGTAGACCCCGCCCATGATCACCCAGGCGTACGCGCTGGTGATGTCGTCCGGGAACGCCGCGGCGCCCTGGGCCGTGACGACCGCACGGACGGCCAGCGGCTGCCCGTCGGGAGGACTGACGGGCTGGAAATCTCTCCAGAGGTCGACGTCCACCGCGAACGTGACCCCGCCGAACTTCAGATCCTGGGGCGCCTCGCGGAGTTCCTGGAGCGTGACGTCCGGGATCGGGTGCACCGGCGGTCGGGTGGGAACGTCCGTGCTACCGCTGCAGCCTGCGATGAGGGTGGCCGCGAGTCCCGCCGCGGCGGCGCGCAGGGCGCGGCCGCGCCGCCATCGACTCCCGGTAGGTGGTGGAAGCGGGCTTCCTACGCCGTTGGTTTCTCCACGCGTATGCACGTTGCTTTCCCCCACGCGACGGGCTCGCCGCTCTCGTCGTCGAAGGCGTCCGCCTCGGTGACCACCGCGCGGCGACGATCGGCCACGATCCGCCCTTCGAAGCGATAGCCCCGGCCCCACCGAACCGGCCGCAGCAACTTCGTCTCCATGCCCGCCGTCACCGCGTGAATGCCGCGAAGGTAGAGGAGGCGAACCATCACCTCGTCCAGGACCGTGGCGACCAGCCCCCCGTGGACGATGTCCTTGAAGCCCTGGTGCTCCTTGCGGGGGGTCCAGAGCGTCCGCATGCCGCCCTGCTCGGTCTCCTCGAAGGCCAGCTTGAGTCCGATGGGATTGTCCGCGCCGCAGCAGAAACAGTAGGCGTCGTCGTCGAGGATGATGCGGCTCATCGGCCCTTGTCGTCTTGGATGCGCATGATCCTCCCTACGGGCCTTTCCGCTTCTTCCCGTGGTTCTTGTCATGCCCGTTTCCGGGGGCCGCGTGCGCCGCGTGGATGCCGTGTCCCCGGGCGGCGGAGCGGCGGGCGCGCGGCGCCGGAAACCCCTCGCGCTCCCATCGGACCAGCAGATCCTCCAACACCTCGCCGCAGTGCTCGACCACCTTGGTCCAGTACGCGCGCGCCTTCTTCGCATCGAAGACCGGATCGCTGCGGCGTCCCCCGTAATGGAGCACCGACCCGGCCGTCGGATACGTGACGAGCGACGGGCGATGCTCGAAGGATAGCGAGGCGTCCCACCGCTCCGCGAAGACCTGGTCCGGCGCGATGGCCTGCATCGCCGCCGTCTCGTCCACGCCCGCATGCCCGCCCGGCACGCCGAAGTGCTCCTCGGTGATCGAGGCGCATTCGGTCCACCAGGAGAACGACGCCACGAAGGCTCCGGTCTCTTCGTGGACCCGGCGCAGCGCCTCCGGCAGCGCGACGTTGTTTCCCCCGTGTCCGTTGATCACGATCAGGTTCCGGAAGCCCTGGTGCGTGAACGTCGAGAGGACCGCGGCGACGTAGTCGGCGAACGCCTCCGCCCGAACGTGCGTGCCGCCCGGCAACGCTCCCAGACCGGTCGTGACGCCGTACGGGACGGCGGGGGCGACCAGCGCGTTCAGCCGTGGCGCCAGCGCCTCGGCCAGCCTGGTGGGAATGGCCACGTCGGTGCCGAGGCTGGTCACGCCGTGCGCCTCCAGAGTCCCAACCGGGAGCAGAATCGTCGCGACCGATTCGGGGACCCACTCCGCGAATTCCATCCAGTTGAGGTGGGAAAGCCGGCGTTCGGTGGGCGCATCGTCGCGAGATCGTGCCATCGGCTCCTCCGGGGGTGGCGGGCGGGACTCCTTCGGGCCATTCTACCCCCTCGCGCGGCCTGGAGCGACCGATTGCGCGCGTCGGTTCCGTCGGCTACGATGCAACGGTTTCCCGGGGAAGCGCCATCGGTGGACGCCTCCCGACACCCCATTCGGAGATCGGATCCTGACCCGACGTCCCGCCATCGAAGAGTTGCGCCGGCGCCGCGAAGCCGTCCTCGCAGGAGGGGGCGAGGAGCGGATCGCCAAGCTCCACGCCGAGGGCCGGCTGACCGCCCGCGAGCGCGTGGAGCTATTCCTGGATCCCGGCTCCTTCCAGGAGACCGGCGTGTTCGTGGAGCACCGCATCGCCGATTTCGGGATGGCGGAGCGCCGCGTTCCCGGGGACGGCGTCGTCGCCGGATACGGCACGGTGGACGGGCGAAAGGTATTCGTCTTCGCCCAGGACTTCACGGTCTTCGGCGGCACGCTCTCGGAGGAGAACGCCCGCAAGATCTGCAACGTCATGGACCTCGCCATGGAGAACGGCGCGCCCGTCATCGGGCTGAACGACTCGGGCGGGGCGCGGATCCAGGAGGGCGTGCAGTCCCTGGGCGGGTACGCCGAGATCTTCCTCCGCAATACGCTCGCGTCGGGCGTCGTCCCCCAGATTTCCGCCGTCATGGGTCCCTGCGCCGGGGGCGCGGTCTACTCGCCCGCGATCACGGATTTCGTGATCATGGTCAAGCAGACCAGCCAGATGTTCGTCACCGGTCCGAACGTGATCAAGACCGTCACCAACGAAGACGTCACGTTCGAGGAGCTGGGCGGCGCCATGAGCCACAACACCAAGTCGGGCGTCGCGCATTTCGCCGTCGACGACGACGAGGCGTGCCTGGCCGCCATTCGGCGGCTGCTCTCGTACCTGCCTTCGAACAACGTCGACGACCCGCCGCGGCGCGCCACGGACGATCCGGCCGACCGGATGGAGTCGCGATTGAACGACATCGTGCCGCCCGAGCCGAACAGGCCCTACGACATGAAGGACGTCGTTCGCCTGGTGATGGACGACGGCGAGTTCTTCGAGGTCCACGAGCACTTCGCGCCGAACATCATCGTCGGGTTCGCGCATCTCGACGGAAGGTCGGTGGGCATCGTCGGGAACCAGCCCGCCGCGTTGGCGGGCGTGCTGGATATCAAGTCCTCGACGAAAGCCGCCCGGTTCGTCCGCTTCTGCGACGCCTTCAACATCCCGCTGGTGACGTTCGAGGACGTGCCGGGGTTCCTTCCGGGAACGGAGCAGGAGTGGGGCGGCATCATTCGCCACGGCGCGAAGCTGCTGTACGCCTACTGCGAGGCCACGGTCCCGAAACTGACCGTCGTCGTGCGCAAGGCCTACGGCGGCGCCTACGACGTCATGTCCTCCAAGCACATCCGCGGGGACTACAACGTGGCGTGGCCGCAGGCGGAACTGGCGGTCATGGGCGCCGAGGGGGCGGTGAACATTCTCTACCGGAAGGAGATCGCGCAGGCCAAGAAGCCGGCGGAGGCCCGCGCGGCTTTGATCGAGGAATACAACGAGAAGTTCGCCAATCCCTACGTCGCCGCCGCGCTCGGCTACCTCGACGACGTCATCGAGCCGCAGGAAACCCGTCCGCGGCTGATTCGCGCCCTGCGCATGCTGTCGAACAAGCGCCAGTCGCTGCCACCCAAGAAGCACGGCAACATTCCGCTCTAACGTCCCGAGGCCGCCGTTGCCGAAGCCCGCATCCAGGAGCGCCGCGCCGAAGCGGATTCGCAAGGTCTTGATCGCCAATCGCGGCGAGATCGCCATCCGCATCGCGCGCACCCTTCGCGAGATGGGGATCGGCTCGGTCGGCGTGTACTCCGAGCCCGACCGCGTCGCCCCGCACGTCTACGCCGCGGACGAAGCGTTCCTCCTCGGACCGGCGCCGGCGCCCCAGTCCTACTTGAACGCCGAGAAATTGCTGGAGGTCGCGCGCACGACGGGCGCCGAGGCCGTCCATCCCGGGTACGGCTTTCTGGCCGAATCCGCCGCGTTCGCCCAGCAGGTGCTGGACGCGGGTCTCATCTGGATCGGGCCCACGCCGAAGGCGAGTCGCGCGGTGGGCGACAAGGTGAGCGCGCGGGCGCTGGCGATCCGTGCGGGCGTGCCGGTGCTTCCCGGAACGCCCGGACCGATCGCGGAGCTCGCCGCGCTGGAACAGGCGGCGGAGGAGATCGGCTACCCCGTCGTGCTGAAGGCGGCGGCGGGCGGCGGTGGGAAGGGCATGCGGCGCGTGAACGGGCCGGGCGAATTCGCCTCGGCGGTGCGCCTGGCGCAAGGAGAAGCCCGCGGGGCGTTCGGCGACGACCGGCTCTACCTGGAGCGGTGGGTGGATCGCCCGCGGCACATCGAAGTGCAGATCTTGGCCGACGAGCACGGCGCCGTGATCGCGCTCGGCGAGCGCGACTGCAGCGTGCAGCGCCGGCACCAGAAAGTCATCGAAGAGACGCCCTCCCCCGCCCTCGACGAGACGAAGCGGCGGGAGCTTTGGGACCTGGCGGTGCGCGTGGCGCGCGCAGGGGCGTACACGAATGCCGGGACGGCCGAATTCCTGATGGACACGGAAGGCCGGTTCTACTTTCTGGAGATGAACGCACGGCTCCAGGTGGAGCACCCGGTGACGGAACTGGTCCTCGGCATCGATCTCGTGCGCGAGCAGGTTCGGGTCGCGCGCGGAGAGCCGCTCGACATCGCCCAGGCCGATGTGTCCCCGCGCGGCGCCGCGATGGAGTTCCGGATCTACGCGGAGGATCCCGACGCGGGCTGGCTGCCGCAGGCGGGAACGCTTCGCCGGGTAACGCTTCCGGACGGCCCCTACGTCCGCTGTGACTTCGGCGTGCGATCCGGAGGCGAGGTGCCGGTGCACTACGATCCGTTGATCGGAAAGATCATCGTCTGGGGCCGGACCCGCGCGGAAGCGATCACCCGCGCCCGTCGCGCCATCGACGAGACCATCATCGAGGGAACGCGCACCACGCTACCCTTCCACCGGTGGATGCTCCATCAGGACGCGTTCGTCGCGGGCGACTACGACACGGCCTACCTGAGCCGGCACTTTCGCCGCGCCCTGCCTCCCGATCCCGAACTCGAGTCGCGCCAGGCGGCCATCCTCGCGGCGGTGTTCGCCGCGGGCGAACGGGCGGGATCGATCGGCGACGGGACGAGCCCGAACGGCGGGGACCGGGGCAGCCGCTGGCGTGAGGCCGTCTCCCCGCTGCGCCCGGCGCCGGAGCGGAGCTGGCGTTGAAATTCCTCCTGGAACCGATCCCCCATGCCGCGCACGACGGCGAGCCGCCGGTGGAGCGGGAGTGCACGGTCGAGCCGGCCGGCGACGGCTTCACGGTCCGCCTCGACGGCGTCGACGGCGCACTTCACGGCACGGTCGGCGCGGATACGCGCGCCCTCGTGGACGGGAATCCGGTGCAGGGTTCGGTTCGACGCGAAGGCGATCGGGTCGTCGTGGAACTGCATGGGCTACGGTACGACTTTCGCGTCCGCGATGGGCGCGCCCCCCGCATCACGCGCCGCCGGCACGAGGTGGTCGCGCGGAACGAGATCCATGCGCCCATGCCCGGGCTCGTCGTCGAGATCATGGTGGCCCAGGGCGATCGCGTGGAGGCGGGCCGGCCGCTGATCGTCATCGAAGCCATGAAGATGCAGAACGCGCTCCCGGCCCCCCTCTCGGGCACGGTCGCCTCGATCGCGGTCGCCGCGGGGACCGCCGTCGACTCGGGCGCGCTCCTGCTCACCATCACGCCCGAGGAGGCTTGACGGTGGCGACCCACGATCCGGCTCCCCGCGACGAGCGACCCGGTGAGCCGCCCTTCACGCGCGGGATCCATCCGTCGATGTACCGATCCCGCCTCTGGACCATGCGGCAGTACGCCGGCTTCGGCACCGCCGAAGATTCGAACCGGCGCTATCGGTATCTCCTGAGCCAGGGACAAACCGGGCTCTCCGTCGCCTTCGATCTTCCGACGCAGATGGGCTACGACTCCGACGGCCCGCGCGCGGAGGGTGAAGTGGGCCGCGTCGGCGTGGCCATCGCGACGATCGACGACATGGAACGGCTGCTGGAGGAGATCCCGCTCGAGCGCGTCAGCCTCTCCATGACCATCAACGCGACCGCGATGATCCTTCTGTCCCTGGTCATCGCCGTCGCCGACCGGCGCGGGATTCCGCGCGAGAAGCTTTCCGGAACGGTTCAAAACGACGTCCTGAAGGAGTACATCGCCCGCGGCACGTACATCTACCCGCCGGCGGCGTCGCTTCGGATCGCGACCGACATCTTCGAGTTCTGCGCCGACGAGGTTCCCCAATGGAACACGATCTCGATCAGCGGCTACCACATTCGAGAGGCCGGCTCCACGGCGGTGCAGGAGGTCGCGTACACGCTGGCGAACGGACTCGAATACGTGCGTGCAGCCGTCGATCGCGGGCTGGACATCGATCGCTTCGCGCCCCGACTTTCCTTCTTCTTCAACGCCCATAACGATTTTCTCGAGGAGATCGCGAAGTTCCGCGCGGCGCGGCGTCTTTGGGCGCGCCTGATGGAGGAGCGGTTCCACCCCAAGGACCCGAAGTCCCGCATGCTGCGGTTCCACGCGCAAACGGGAGGCTCCACGCTCACGGCGCAGCAACCGCACAACAACATCGCGCGCGTCGCGATCCAGGGGCTGGCCGCGGTGCTGGGCGGCTGCCAGTCGCTCCACACCAACTCCTTCGACGAGGCGATCTCGCTGCCCAGCGAGGAGGCCGCCACGACGGCGCTTCGCACGCAGCAGCTCCTCGCCCACGAATCGGGCGTCGCGAACACGGTGGATCCCGTCGGCGGGGCGTGGGCGGTCGAGGAATTGACCGACCGGATCGAGCGTGAGGCGCGGAAGGAGATCGAGATCATCGACGCCATGGGGGGCGCGGTACGAGCCATCGAGGCCGGCTATCCCCAGGACGCCATCGAGCGAAGCGCCTACGAATTCCAGATGGCGGTGGAACGGGGTGAGCGGGTCATCGTCGGCATGAACCGCTTTGGAGACCCGGATGACGTCACCGCGCCAACCTTCGCGCTCGACCCCACGCTGGAGCGGCGTCAGGCCGACCGCGTGCGCGCGTTCCGCGGCGCCCGCGACGCGAAGGGGGCGGAGCTGGCGACGGCGCGCGTGGAGGAAACGGCCCGGCGGGAAGGCAACCTGGTTCCCGCGGTCATCGACGCCGTCAAGGCGGGCGTGACGCTGGGCGAAGTCAGCGACGCCCTGCGGCGCGTCTATCATACGTACGAGCCGGGCACCTAACAGCCCCGTGCGCGGCCGCGCGCGGCCGCGGAGGCACCTACGATGAACCTGATTCAGGCGGCGATTCTCGGCGCCGTGGAGGGACTGACCGAGTTCCTGCCGGTGTCGAGCACGGGACACCTGATCCTGGCCGCGCGCGCCATGGGTCTTTCCGGCGCCGCGGTCGACGCCTACGAGATCGTCATCCAGGCCGGCGCCCTCCTGGCCGTCGCCTGGCTCTACCGAGGGCGCATCGCCGAGCTGCTGCAGGGGATCGTTCGCGCTCATCCGCGAGGACGCGCCCTGCTGGTGAAGCTGCTGGTGGCGTTCGTTCCCGCCGCGGTGGTGGGGCTCGGCACCCACACGTGGATCAAGGAACACCTGTTCGGGGCCAGGCCGGTCGCCGCGGCGCTCCTGGTCGGCGGTGTCGCCATCCTCGTGATCGAAGCCTGGCGACGGAACCGGGGCGGGGCCACGCGATTCACGTCGGTGGACGAGCTTACCGTCAGGGCCGCGCTCATCATCGGCTTGGCGCAATGTCTCTCGCTCTGGCCGGGCACGTCGCGCGCCCTGACCACCATCCTCGCGGCGCTGCTCCTCGGCGCCACGCCGATCGTGGCGGCGGAGTTCTCGTTCCTGCTCGCCCTTCCGACGCTGGGCGCCGCCACGGTGTACGACTTCCTGAAGAACCGCGAGGCGCTTCTCGGCCCCGAACTGGGCGGCCCCGTCCCGGTCCTCGTGGGGCTGGCGGTCGCGGCGGCCGTCGCCGCGGTCGCGATCACCTCCTTCCTGCGCTACCTTGGCCGACGGGGCCTCGTGCCGTTCGGGTGGTACCGGATCGGAATCGGCATCGCGGTGTTCCTGCTGCTGGGGATTCAGGGAGGCGACATGCCATGAGCCGCACCTCGAACATCGACGGACTGGCCCACGTGGGGATCGCGGTGCGATCGCTGGACGAGGCTGTTCCGCGCTGGACGGACGGATTGGGCTTCCGGCTGGTCGACACGATCACGCTCGATTCGATGGGTCTGAACATCGCCTTCCTGACCGCCGGCGACGCGACCATCGAGTTGCTGGAATCGTTCCGTCCCGATTCGGCGATCGGCAGGTTTCTCGACACACGGGGCGAGGGCATCCACCACCTCTCCTTCTTCGTTCCGGACATCGAGGCCGCGCTGGCAAGCGCGTCGGAGGCGGGAATGCAACTGATCGACCGAACGCCGCGCGAGGGGAGCCACGGCACCCGCATCGCCTTTCTTCACCCCCGCGCTCTGGGCGGGGTTCTGGTCGAATTCTGTGAACGCAAGCCATCTTCGGGGAGGGTCCCATGATCAAAGTGATCGTTTCCGGTTTCGTCGCGGGCATCGCGCTGTTCCTCTGGGGTGTCCTGTCGCACATGGCCACGCCGCTCGGCACGATGGGCCTCACGATGCACCCCCACGAGGCGATGCTCCTGCCCGCCATCCAGCAAACCACGACCGCGCCGGGCCTCTACTACTTCCCCGGCGTCGACCCCGAGAAGAAGATGACCAAGGAAGAAGAGGCCGCGTGGGTCGAACGGTACCAAACAGGACCGCATGGGATTCTGGTGGTTGGGCCGTTCGGTGATGCGCCCATGGGGCCGACCCGTCTGATGGCGGAACTCCTGACGAACGTAGCCACCGGGCTTCTCCTCGCGTTTCTCCTCGCGCGGCTGGCGACGGGCCTCGCGTCGTACGTCACGGGGGGAATCCTCACCTTTCTCATCGGCTGGACGACCATCAGCGTTCCCTACTGGAACTGGTATGGATTCCCTCCGCTCTTCACCGCCGCCGAGTTGATCGATCAGCTCGTGGCGGGGGCGCTGATGGGGCTGGTGATCGGCCTCTTCCTGAAGACGAAGCAGGCATGACCCGGCGCGCCGCGGCGATCCTCCCGCTGCTTCTCGTGGCGGTGGTCTCGATCGCGGCCCTGCGCCCCGGACTCAAGCCCTGGCCGGGGATCGGCTACCGCACCTCCGCGGCGTCGTATCTCCGGCCGCTCCAGGACGACGTCTCCTTCACCCCGATCCTAACCGTCGGCGACACCCTCATCCCCCCGCACCCCGAGGACGAGGGCTTCATTTTCTACCCGGTTCCCGACGGACTCGGGATTCAGCGCGTGGAAAACGGCCTGGTCGAGATCTATGTCGCGCACGAACTGACGTGGGACGACGGCCTGGGCGGCGGCCGGGTCTCCCGTCTTCTGATGGACCCGGAGCATCTGCGTCTGCTGGCCGCCGACTGGATCGTCGACGGCAGAGAGCAGTTCGATGCGCTCTGCGCCGCCAGCCTGGTGGGTCCGCACGAAGGCTTTCTCACGCCTCGCTTTCTGATCAACGAGGAATCGACCCGCGGACCCAATCGCGGCCTTGTCGCCGCCGTCGACACCCGCACCGGCGAGGTGCAAGGGCTCCCGTGGCTGGGACGATTCGAGCATGAACGCACGATCGTCCTCCCCGTGTCCTCCGGCCCGCTCGTGACGATTCTGACGGAGGACGCCCGGCCGGGCGAATCACAGCTCTACATGTACCTGGCGGCCAGCGACAGCGAGATCCTGGAAGGACGCGGCCAGCTCTACGTGCTTCGGGTGGACCCTCCGTCCGGCCGCCGCGACAGGCCGCTCGCCTCGATCATTCGCAAGGGGCGTCCGCTGGCCGGGCGGTTCGTGCCCGTGAAGGACTGGTCGGTGGCGAACGACGAGACGCATCCGCTCGCGGTGGAACTCGCGGCGCGGACGGCCCGGGCCCTCAATTTCGTGCGCCTGGAGGGCGCGGCGCCCGATCGGCGCTACCCGAACGCGTTCTACGTCGCCGACACCGGGGACGACGAGTTCCTCGATCCGGTCCGCGGCGGGCCGGTCACCGGACGGGGCCGCATCTACCACCTCGAACTCGATCCGTTCGACCCCACGATCGTGAAGAAGATCGAGGTAGTCCTGGACGGTGACGAGGGCGACGACATCTTCCGCCCCGACTACATCGAGACGGACGAGTTCGGGCTCATGATTCAGGAGGATCCGGGCCGGCGCGGAGTTCATCCGTCGCGCATTCTGCGCTACGACCTCCGCACCCAGCGGCTCGATCCCCTGGCCGAGTGCGCCGAGCGGGATCCGCAGGGCCGCCTGATTCCCGAGGGGACGGGGGGCGCCTGGGAGACGACGGGGATCACCGACGCGAGTGAATTCTTCGGGCCGGGGTCGTGGCTGGTGGCGGTTCAGGCCCATACGATGCGCAACACGTACTTCCGGGGGCGCGCAGGCGGGGGGCAGCTGCTCCTGATGCGAACCACGGCGTGGGGCACGAAGTCGAAGGAACCACCGGCCGCGGACTCCGAATCGACCACGGAAGAGGAGCGCGACCCGGACGACTCGCCCTAGGAACGATCGCCGCCCGCGGCGGCGGCGTGGACCTAGTTGCCGGCGTCGTCCGGCGGCGGCGGGGGCGGGGGCGGCGGGATGTCCTCTTCCTCGTTGCTCCGAGGAACGGGCACCACGTCGTCGTACTCCGGGGCCTTCGGCGCGTCGTTCCCCTTGGGCGCGCGCACGGTGGAGGTCGTCGAACCCTCGCCGCGCTGGTACTGAATCTGCAACTGGCAGTGGACGCGCTTCGGCGTTCGGATCGAGTAGCCGTTGTCGAGCAGGAGGACGATCTTCTCGCCGACCGGCAGATCGTGGTCGAGCGTAATCGATTTCCGCTTCGGGGAAACGAAGAACGGTCCGGACTTGTCCCCGCCCCTCCGCTTCAGCCAGCGGTCGTAGTCCGCGCCGCGAAACATCCGCACGATGATGTCGCGACTACCGCCGGTGGCGCGCACGGTCCCGAAGATGTGGATGGCGACGGCGCCGGACGAGACCGTGGGCAGGTCGAGCGCGAAGAATTCCGCCGGGCCGACGAAGAAGGTGGAGTCGATCACCTCGGCGACGTACGTGTCGGCCGGCTGGCCCCCCCGATGCGCGGCGGTCGAGCCCTTCGACTCCGGGAGCATGATCGGCTCGTCGGATCCGCTTTGCGCCGCCGCGGAACCAAGGCCGGCCGCGAGAAGGAGCGCGCACAGCGCGGCGCTCCCGTGCTTGGCTGCAAGGATCATAGGACCTCCTGGTCCGCCGGCGCCCTGGCTACGCGACGCCCTTCGGTTCGTATCCGTCACGGAACAACGTACCCCATCCCGACTCCATGATCCGTGCTTTCCGCGGCTTTCCGACGAAGGGGTACCAGTACCCGTCGTGGTATGCCTTCGAGGCCGCGTAGGACCACGGAACGAGCGGACTCCGAAGCAGGATCTTCTCCAGGGGCTTCAACGGTCCGTGGTAGATCAGCTTCTGCCCTCGTGACGCGAACGTATTCTCGTTCCGCGCGTAGTGAAGGTTCACGTTCGAGACGTCGTCGCCGACGAGATCGATGTTCCGAGGATCCGCGTTTCCCAGCCCCGCGTCGTTCGCCAGACGGAGGAATCGAATCGTCAGCGGGTCGAACCCCATCAGTTTCGCGGCCGTCGCGTCGATCGCCACCTGGTCCCGCGATGCGAGGAGCAGGTTGGTCACCCGGAGCCGCATGGCGCGCGGTCCGGGACCGTCCCCGGAAATCGCTCCATCCATGACCGCGAAGACCCCCGGATGAATCTCCTTCTGGATCGTCAGCAGATCGACCAGCGTTTCGTGAATCACGCTGTGCGTCCAGTGCCGCTTCAGGTGCAGCAGCCCGCCGAACGCATTCTTCATCGCGCCCGTCATCTCCGTGAAGACGTGGGTCTTGAGCGTCGGCAAGTGGACGATGTTCGCCCCGATCAGCGATTTCGGGATCATCAACCCGTCGGGATAGACATCGTTCAGCACCAGCATCTTGCCTTTGGGCTCGTAACGAATCCAATCGGCCTCGCTCTCCTTGTCATTGAGCCAGATATTCTTGATCCCGAACGAGTTCAACACCGGCTCCAGCTTGTTGTTCCGCACGCCGACGTGGGGATCGACGACGACGGTTGAATTCTGGGCGGCCAGAATGCGCTTCGAATCGAAGCCCGCCCCCAGCAGCCCCCGAATCACCCCCTCCAATTGCCAGGGACTCGTGGAACAGGCCGGATAGTAGACGTGCCAGGAGATGTTCACCTTGAGCAGCGTCCGGTGCTGGGGATCCAATTCCTGCCGCATGTCGGCGAGATCCATCAGCCGTGCGAAGTCGGCGACGGCGCTCTCCGGTGTCGTGCGAAGGACGGCGACTTTGGACTTCGGCAGGGTCATGGAGCGCTCTTTCGTTCCTTGGGGTGGAGGATCGATCCGGCGATCACGATGCGCTGGATCTCGGAGGTCCCTTCATAGAGCTCCGTTACCTTGGCGTCGCGGTAGTACCGCTCGACGGCGAATTCCTTGGTGTACCCGTAGCCGCCGTGGATCTGGACGGCGTAGTCCGCCGCGACGCGGGCGACGCGCGACGCATAGAGCTTGGCCATCGACGCCTGGGGGCCGCATGGCATGCCCTGGTCCTTCAGCCACGCCGCGCGGAGCATCAGGAGGCGGGCCGCGTCGATTTCCGTGCTCATGTCGGCGATCATCCACTGGATCGCCTGGAACTCCGAGATGGGGCGCTCGAACTGGATCCGCTCCCGCGCGTACTTGGCCGCGGCCTCCAAACAGGCCTGCGCGATGCCGACCGCCTGGGCGGCGACGCCGATGCGGCCGCCGTCCAGCGCCTGCATCGCCACGCGAAACCCCCTCCCCTCCGGACCAAGCCGGTTCTCCTCCGGCACGCGGCAGTCCTCGAACGAGATCTCGATCGTGTCGGAGGCGAGGATCCCCATCTTGTGAATCTGCTTACCCAGGCGGAGGCCCGGGGTGTCCTTCTCGATCAGAAAGGCCGTGATGCCCCGATGCTTCTGCTCCTGGCTGGTCCGGGCCATGACCAGGAACAGATCGGCGAACTGGCCGTTCGTGATGAAGGTCTTGGAGCCGTTCAGGACGTAGTGGTCGCCGGACCGATCGGCCCGCGTGATCAGCGCGGCCGCGTCGGAACCGGATCCGGGCTCCGTCAGCGCGAAGGCCCCGAGGTAGTCCCGCGCCAAGAGCGGCAACCACTTCTTCTTCTGTTCCTCGGTGCCGAACATCTGGATCGGGGTGGCGCCGACGCTGTTGTGGACCGCGATCACGATCGAGACCGCGGCCGACGCGCGCGCGAGTTCCACCAATATGATCGAATACGCGACATGATCGATGCCCGCGCCGCCGAATTCCTCCGGAATGAGCAGGGAGAAGTAATTCTGCTCCCGCAGCTTTCGTCGGAGATCCGACGGGATGCACGCCTGTTCGTCCATCGACGCGGCGATCGGCGCGATTTCGCCTTCGGCGAATTCGCGCGTCGCCGCGCGGAGCATCTCTTGCTCTTCGGTTAGTTGAAAGTCCATGGCGCCTGGGTCGTGCTCAGGCGTACTCGTAGAAGCCGCGACCCGTCTTGCGGCCCAGGCGTCCCGCCGCCACCATCGAGGTCAGCAACGGGCACGGGCGATACTTGCTGTCCCCAAAGCCCTCGTGCAGCACGTGCATGATGTCGAGGCACACGTCGATTCCAATCAGATCCGCCAACGCCAGGGGACCCATCGGGTGATTCATGCCCAGCTTCATCACGGTATCGATCGCCTCGCGGTCGGCGACGCCCTCCAGAAGGGTGAACGCCGCTTCGTTGATCATGGGCATGAGGACTCGGTTGCTCACGAATCCGGGTCGATCGTGGACCACGACGGGCGTCTTACCAAGCGCCCGGGACAGTTCCACCGTTTCCGCGACCGTCTCGTCGCTGGTCTCGAGCCCGCGGACCACCTCCACGAGGGGCATCAGCGGCACGGGATTCATGAAGTGCATGCCGGCGAAGCGTGCCGGCCGCTTCGTCACCGCGGCCATCTGCGTCACCGAAATCGACGACGTGTTCGTCGCCAGGATGGCGTCGGGAGGCAGCTTCTTGTCCAGCATCTCGAAGACCGCCCGCTTGACGTCGAACTTCTCCGGAACCGCCTCGATCGCGATGGCGCATTCGTTCAGCGGAAACCCGGACTCCTTCGTCGCGATGCGGGCCAGCGCCTCGTCGCGCTTCGCGGCGTCCAGCTTTCCCTTTTCCACGAACTTCGCCAGGCTCTTTTGGATCGTCGCCAATCCGCGCGCCAACGCGGCCTCGTTCGCCTCCAGCAGCAACACCGGATGGCCCGACGTGGCGAACGTCTGGGCGATCCCGTTCCCCATCGTGCCCGCGCCGACCACGAGCACCGGCCGCAGCGCCTGCGTTGTCGCGCTCATGCTGCCTCCACGCTCAGGGCGACCGCGTTGCCGCCGCCCAGGCAAAGGGTTGCGAGCCCGCTCTTCTTCTTCTGGTCCCGCATCGCGTACAGCAGCGTCGTGAGGACCCGCGCGCCGCTGGCGCCGATCGGATGCCCCAGGGCCACCGCGCCGCCGCGCACGTTCAACGTGGCGGGGTCCCATTCCAACTCGCGGGCGTCGACGATCGCCTGGGCGGCGAACGCCTCGTTCGCTTCGATCAGATCCCACGAGTTCGTCTTGCAGCCCAGCTTCTCGGCCAACTTGCGCACCGCGATGACGGGCGCGTAGAAGACCATCTCCGGAGCCACGCCGCCGGTCGCGTAGCCGTTCACCCGCGCCAGCGGCTTCACCCCGGTGCGCCCCACGGCGGCGCCCGACATCACGACGAGCGCCGAGGCGCCGTCGTTCAGGCCCGGAGCGTTCCCGGCGGTCACGGTCCCGTCCTTTTGGAACGCCGGTTTCAGCTTGGCCAGGGTCTCCATGGTCGTTTCGGGACGCACGCGTTCGTCGACGCAGAAGCACTTCGGGTCGCCCTTCCGCTGCGGGATCATCACGGGGACGATCTCCTCCTTGAAGGCGCCGTCGGACTGCGCCTTGGCGGCCTTCTTGTGGCTCTCCATCGAGAAGCGATCCTGGTCCTCGCGCGTGACGTTGAACTTCTTCGCGATCAGCTCCGCGGCGACGCCCATGTGGAAGTTGTTGAACGAATCCCAGAGCCCATCGTGGATCATGCCGTCCACCAACTCGCCGTGCCCCAGGCGGTACCCGGTCCGGGCCTTCGGAAGGAAGTACGGCGCGTTGGACATCGACTCCATGCCGCCGGCGACGACGATCTCCGCGTCCCCCGCGCGAATGGCCTGCGCGGCGAGCATCACGGCCTTCAGCCCCGAGCCGCACACCTTGTTCACGGTCATGGCGGACACGGAGTCGGGAATGCCCCCGTGGATCATGGCCTGCCGCGCCGGGGCCTGCCCCACGCCGGCCTGGACCACGTTCCCCATCAGCACTTCGTCCACTTCGCCGGCCTCGATGCCGGCGCGTTTCACGGATTCACGGATGACAAGGGCGCCCAGTTGGGCCGCACCCATTCCGGCCAGCGATCCCTGAAACTCACCGATGGCGGTGCGGCAGGCGCTTACGATAAAAGCATCACGGTCGGACACGGTCGCATCTCCTCTTTCTGCGGGCGGTCGCCCCCGGGTCAGAAACCGGGGCGCTCGGCCGCCTCGCGCAACAATTCCCGGGCGATAACGAGCATTTGGATCTGCGAGGTACCCTCGCCGATCTCCATCAGTTTGGCGTCGCGGAAGTAGCGCTCCACCGGATGGTCGGTCATGTACCCGGCCCCGCCGTGAACCTGAATGGCGAGGCTGGCCGCCTTCATCGCGATGGTGGACGCCTTCAGCTTCGCCATCGCGGCGTGGCGCGTGAAGCGCCCGCCGCGGTCCTTGAAGCGGGCGGTTTGATAGACGAGCAAACGCGCGGCCTCCAACTCCGTCGCCATCTCCGCCAGGAGGAGCTGGACCGCCTGGAACTCGGCGATCGCCTTCCCGAATTGGCGGCGTTCCCGCGCGTACTTGATCGCGGCGTCGAGGGACGCCTGCGCGATGCCGAGCGACATGGCGCCGATGGAAATACGGCCGCCGTCGAGCGTCATCATGAATTGCTTGAAGCCCTCGCCCTCGGTCCCCAGAAGCTGGTCCGCGGGGAGTCGTACGTTCTCGAACATCAGCTCCACGGTGTCGCTGGCGCGATGCCCGAGCTTGCGCTCCTTGGAGCCGGCCGTGAATCCCGGCGTCCCCTTCTCGATGATGAACGAGGAAATCCCACGCACGCCGTTGTCCGGCGTCGTCACCGCGGTGAAGACCGCGGTGCCGCACACCGAACCGTTCGTGATGTAGATCTTCCGGCCGTTGACGAGGTACTGATCCCCCTCCTTCACGGCGCGTGTCTTGGTGCCGCCGGCGTCCGATCCCGCCTCGGGCTCCGTCAGTCCGAACGCGGCCAGCTTCTCGCCGGAACAGAGCGCCGGAAGATACCGCTTCTTCTGCGCCTCGGTGCCGAAGCGGTAGATCGGCCAGGTTCCGAGCGAGACGTGCGCCGCGAGCGTGATCCCCGTGGACGCGCACGCCCGGGAGATCTCTTCCACCGCGATGGCGTAGGA
Source organism: Candidatus Eiseniibacteriota bacterium (assembly GCA_003235575.1). GTDB lineage: Bacteria > Eisenbacteria > RBG-16-71-46 > SZUA-252 > SZUA-252 > SZUA-252. The sequence goes on from QJVW01000032.1 coordinate 19,938, forward strand.
GAGGGTGTCGAGTCCGGCGCCGCCGTACTCCGCGGGAAAGGCGATTCCAAAGAGCCCCAGCTCCCGCATCTTCTTGATGTTGTCCCAGGGAAATTCGGCCTTCTCGTCGAAGCCGGCCGCGCGCGGCGCGATCTCACCGTCGGCGAACTCGCGAAGCGTGTTCCGAAGGAGCGACTGCTCCTCGGTCAATCCGTAGAAGTCGATGGCTTGTTCGGCGGTCATGGTTGTCATGCTCTCTCCGGCCGGCCCGTCACACCGGCATCACGGTTACGTCGTCGATGAGGAGATCGGCCTCCGTTGCCGCGCGGATTTGGTCCACCGTGACGTCGGGAGCGCGTTCCTTGAGCTGTAGTCCCTGCGGAGTCACTTCGATCACGGCGAGGTCCGTGATGATGAGATCCACGACCTTCTTGCCGGTGAGCGGCAAGGAGCATTTCTTCAACACCTTCGAGGAGCCGTCCTTCGCCGTGTGCAGCATCGTCACGACGACGCGCCGGGCGCCGGCGACGAGATCCATGGCGCCGCCCATGCCCTTGACCATCTTCCCGGGAATCATCCAATTCGCGAGATTCCCTTCCTGGTCGACCTCCATGGCCCCGAGGATCGTGAGGTGTACGTGTCCGCCTCGGATCATTCCGAAGGAGTCGGCGCTGGAGAAGAACGACGCCCCCGGCAGCACGGTCACGGTCTCCTTGCCGGCGTTGATGAGATCGGCGTCCTCCTCGCCCTCGTACGGATACGGCCCGACGCCCAGGATGCCGTTCTCCGACTGCAGCACGACCTCCATCCCCGCGGGGATGTGGTTGGCCACCAGCGTCGGGACGCCGATACCGAGGTTGACGTAGTACCCGTCCCTAAGCTCGAGCGCTGCTCTTCGGACGATTCGTTCTTTTTTCAATTCGCTTGGGCCCATAAGTCCCCTGAAAGATACCGTCGATGAAGATCCCGGGCGTTACGACGACCTCGGGATCGATCGAGCCGGTAGGAACGAGTTCTTCGACCTCGGCCAGCGTCACCTCGCCGGCCGTCGCCACCATCGGATTGAAATTGCGCGTCGACGCGCGGTAGACGAGATTCCCGCCATGGTCCCCGCGCCACGCCTTCACGAGCGCGAGGTCCCCCTTGATGGGCATCTCGAGCACGTATTCGCGCCCGCCGATCACGCGCGTTTCCTTCCCCTCGGCGACCACGGTGCCGACGCCCGTCGGCGTGTAGAAGCCGCCGATGCCGGCCCCCCCCGCGCGAATGCGTTCGGCGAACGTTCCCTGCGGGACCAGCTCCACCTCGAGCTCTCCGCTCAGGAACTGCTTCTCGAACGTGTCGTTCTCCCCGACGTAGGAGGAGATCATCTTTCGGATCTGCCGCGTCTGGAGCAGCAGCCCCAGGCCCCCGTCGTCCACGCCCGCGTTGTTCGACACGCAGGTGAGATCCTTGACGCCCGAATCGCGCAACGCCAGGATCAGATTCTCGGGAATGCCGCAGAGCCCGAAGCCTCCGAGCACGACCGTCATGCCGTCCCGGAGATTGGCGCGCTCCATTGCCTCGCGCGCGTCGCGCACGACCTTGTTCATGCTCCCCTTCCCTACTTCGCCGTGCCGACTTCGCCGGCCCGGTGCTCGGCCACCCAGCCGCGCACGTAGTCGATGATGGCGCCCGTCGTCGCGCCGGGACCGAACAGCGTCCCGACACCCAGCTTCTGCAGCGCGCCCATGTCTTCCTTGGAGATGATGCCGCCACCGGTCAGCAGCACGTCGTTCAGACCCCGCTCGCGCATGAGATCGAGCACGCGCGGGAAGAGCGTCATGTGCGCCCCGGAAAGAATGGAGAGCGCCACGACGTCGACGTCCTCCTGAACGGCCGCCTGCGCGATCATCTCGGGGGTCTGATGCAGTCCCGTATAGATCACCTCGAAGCCGGCGTCGCGCATGGCGCTTGCGACCACCTTGGCGCCGCGGTCGTGACCGTCCAGCCCCGCCTTCGCTACCAGCACCCGAATCTTGCGTGCCATGGCTGCCTCCTGCCCCCTAGAACACCGCTGGTTCGCGGTAGACCCCGTACGCCTCGCGGAAGACATCGCTGATCTCCCCGAGCGTCGCATTCGCCTTCACCGCGTCGAGGACGAAGGGAACCAGGTTCTGGTCGCTCATGCAGGCGTCGCGGAGCGCCTTCACGGCGGCGGCGTGCTTCGCCGCGTCCCGCTTCGCCCGAACCGCCTTCACGCGCTCGATCTGGCGCCGCTCGATTTCCATGTCGATCTTCAGAACCGGGATCGTGACCTCCGACTCCTCGGCCGCGAATCGGTTCACGCCGACGATGAAGCGCTCTCCCTGCTCCACCTGCTGCTGGAAGCGGTACGCGGAATCGGCGATTTCCTTCTGCGGATAGCCGCGCTCCACCGCCGTGATGATGCCGCCCATCTCGTCGATGCGGCGGATGATGGCCAGCGCCTCGGACTCCATCGTGTCGGTGAGGGATTCGACGAAGTAGGAGCCCGCCAACGGATCGACGACGTTCGCCACGCCCGACTCGTGCGCCAGAATCTGCTGCGTGCGGAGCGCGACGGTCGCGGCCTCCTCGCTCGGAAGCGCGAGCGTTTCGTCCATGGAGTTCGTGTGGAGCGACTGCGTGCCGCCCAGCACGGCCGCCATCGCCTGCAGCGCCACGCGCGCCACGTTGTTCAGCGGCTGCTGCGCCGTCAGCGACACGCCCGCGGTCTGCGCGTGCGTGCGGAGCATCCAGGACCGAGGGTTCTTGGCGCCGAAGCGATCGCGCATCACGGTGGCCCACAGGCGGCGGGCGGCGCGGAACTTGGCGATTTCCTCGAAGAAGTCGTTGTGAACGTCCCAGAAGAAGGAGAGTCGCGGCGCGAACGCGTCGACGTCCATGCCCCGCTTCACGCACTCCTCGACGTAGCCGATGCCGTCCGCCAGCGTGAAGGCCAGTTCCTGGGCGGCCGTCGCGCCGGCTTCGCGGATGTGGTAGCCGCTGATCGAGATGGAGTTCCACTTGGGCATGTGCTTCGCGCACCACTCGATCATGTCCACGCAGATCTTCACGTGCGGGCGCGGCGGACAGATCCACTCCTTCTGCGCGATGAACTCCTTCAGCATGTCGGCCTGGATCGTTCCGCCCAGCTGCGACGGTTTCAGGCCCTGCTTTTCACCGATGGCCACGTACATCGCGAGCAGCACGATCGCCGGCGCGTTGATCGTCATGGACGTCGTGACCTTGTCGAGCGGGATGCCCCGGAAGAGGATCTCCATGTCCTCGAGCGTCGAGATGGCCACGCCCTCGCGTCCCACCTCGCCCAGCGACATGGGGTGGTCGGCGTCGTACCCCATCAGGGTCGGCATGTCGAACGCGGTCGAGAGACCGGTCATTCCCTCGCCCAGCAGGTAGTGAAAGCGCTGGTTCGTGTCCTCGGCCGAGCCGAACCCGGCGAACTGGCGCATCGTCCAGAGCTTCGTGCGGTATCCCTCGGGGAACAGCGCGCGCGTGTAGGGAAACTGTCCGGGCTCGCCAAGCCGCGCCTCGAGGTCGGCGGGCCGGTCGGCCGCCGTGTAGACCGGCTTCAACGGAATTCCCGAGAGCGTCTCGCCGCGCCGTTCGGCCGGAGCGGGCGGGGCGACGGGCGCCTCGGTCCGCGCACGGCCGGCCTTCGGCGTCTTAGTTGCCGTTTCCGTTCGTTCGTTTGCCATCGCGCGTCATCCTTTCGATCAGGGCTCGGGCGGCCCGGTAGGGCGACGTCCGTCCCGCGATCACGTCATCGGTTACGCCGTCGAGAACATCCTCGAACCCCTGGCGGCGAAGCCAGGCGTCGAGGAGGCCCTCGCGGACGGCGCTTCGGATCCTCGCGCGCACCTTTTCGCGGCGGCGCGGTCCGACGATCTCGGGCTTCGCCAGCGCTTCGCGGTGCTCGCGCAACGCCTGATGCAGTTCATCCAACCCTTGCCGCGCGGTGGCCACCGTCCGCACGATCGGCGGGCGGCTCCCTTCGGGCCGAAACGCCAGCGACGCGCGCAGGGCCGCCTCCATCGCGTCCGCGCCGACGTGGTCGGCCTTGTTCAGCACGATCACCTCGGCGATTTCCATCAACCCCGCCTTCAGGGCCTGAATCGCATCACCCGACTCGGGCGTCAGGATCACGACGGTCGTGTCGGTCGCCTCCGCCACGTCGAGTTCGCTTTGCCCCACGCCGACCGTTTCGACCAGCGTCACCTCGCTTCCCCACGCGTCCAGCAGTTCGCAAAGTTCGCCGGTCCGCGCCGCCAGGCCGCCGAGGCTTCCCCGGGTCGCCATGCTCCGGATGAACACCTTGTCATCCGTGGCGTGCTCGTTCATGCGCACGCGATCGCCCAGGATCGCGCCACCCGTGAACGGGCTCGTGGGATCGACCGCGATCACCCCGACCTGGACTCCCTCCGCTCGCAGGAGGCGCGCGTATTCGGCGACGAGCGTGCTCTTGCCCGCCCCCGGCGGTCCCGTGAAGCCGACCCGAGGGGCGGCCGGCTTCTTGCCGTACAACGACTCGAGAATCGCCTCCGCCTCGGGCGCGGCGTTTTCGACCAGCGTCATCGCGCGCGCCAGCATGCGCGGATCCCCGCGGAGGATTCCCTCCGCGAGGGACGCGACGGCGGCGGGAGCCTCGGCGCCCGCGCTCACGGACACCGCCCCGGGACCGCGGTCAAAACTCCATTCCAGCGCGCGATTCGATCCCCTTCCGGTAGTGATGCTTCACCTCGCGGACCTCGCTCACCGTGTCCGCCAGATCCACGAACGCCTCCGGGGCGCTGCGCCCGGTGGCGATGATGTCCATCCAGCGCGGCTTCGCGCGAACCAGCTCCATGACTTCCGCGGGCGGAACCAGCCCGAAGTCGGCGACGACGTTGATCTCGTCCAGGATCAGGACGTCGTACTGACTCCCGCGGACGATCTCCCAGGCCTTGTCGAGGCCCTGGCGCGCCAGCGCCACGTCCCGCGGATCTGGATTCTTGGAATCGACGAAGGCGTTCCGGCCGAATTGATAGACGTCGACGCCAAGCCGCTCCCGCAGGACCAGCAACTCGCCGTGCATCCGGCCCTTCATGAATTGAATGACGGCGACGCGGAATCCGTGGCCCAGCGCGCGCAGCGCGCAACCGATGCCTGAGGTGGTCTTTCCCTTGCCGTTTCCGGTAATGACCAGGAAAATTCCCTGGCGCGTTTCCCGGCCCTCGGTGGAGAGGCCCGATCCACTCGTAACGCCTTCAGTTACAACGATTTTGTCCATCGAGCCAGCGTACCACCACCATGCCCAAGTGTCAATTCGGGCCCAGGGTCGCGGCAATCGGAACGCGAGGGGGAGTCGGCCGGGTCAGGGCCTTGCGGCGCCGCGAGTTGTCCGCCCGCGGCCCGCGGGCTAGAGCCGGAGCATCGAGGCGGCGACGGCGTTCGCGCTCTCCGGGCGCCCGATCCGAGCCGCGTTCGCCTGCATCTCCTTCAGGCGATCAGGCTGATGCAGGAAGTGCATCAGCCTGTAGTGGAGCTCTTCGTAGTCGTGGGCGCGGACCGCGGCGCCCGACTCGATCAGAAAGTCGCAGTTCCGTTCTTCCTGGCCGGGCATCGGCCGAAAGACCAGCATGGGAACGCCGCACGCCATCGCTTCGCTCACCGTAAGCCCGCCCGACTTGCTGAGCAGGAGATCGGCCGCCGCGAGGAACCACTCGACCCGTTCGGTGAAGCCGTGGATCTTGACGCGGTCGGCATGCGGCGCGAACTTCGAGGCCAGGCGCGCGCGGAGCCGTTCGTTCTTTCCCGCGATCACCACGGCCTGGACCCGCGGCGGGAGGGCCATCACGACGTCGAGCATCGACTCGATCGGACCCCACCCGAATCCGCCCCCCATGAGCAGGAAGACCGGACGTGTCGGATCCGGATCGAGTCCGAGCTCCCGTCGGGCCGCGCCGGGATCGATGGGCGTCGCGAATTTCGGATCGATGGGCACGCCCGTCACCTCGATGCGATCGGCCGCGACCTGGCCGGTGTCGACCAGCGCCTCCTTCATCGAATCGACGGCGACGAAGTAGCGGTCCATGCCGCGGTGGACCCAGATCGGGTGGATGGCGAAGTCCGTGATGACGGTGGCGATGGGAACGGCCATCTTCCCCTGTTCGCGCCACGTGGCGAGCACCTCCGCCGGAAGGAACTGCGTACAGAGGATCGCGTTCGGGTCGAAGCGGGCCACCTCGTCGATGTACTTCGGACTTCCCCAGACGGCGAGGCGGGTTCGAAGCCGCTGGCGCCACGAGTCGTACGGAGACGCGGCGCGCTTGTACACCGCGCCCCAGACGCGCGGCGCGCGGGCCAGGACGCGATTGTAGGTCGAGGCATAGGTCTTCCGCAGGAACAGCGAGGAGAGTTCGAGCGCGTCGCGAACGTCGACGGTCGTGCCGGGCTGGAGCTGATCGATGGCCTTGGCGACGGCCCGGGCCGCGCGTTCGTGACCCGCGCCCGCGCGCACGTGCAGCAGAAGGAAGCGCTTCGCCGCGGCGTTAATAGAATTGCCTCCGCCCACCGGGAAAAGCGTTGGGGACGTGCTCCACGTGAAGTTCCGTTCCCTCGGCTCCCCAGGTGATTCCGATCACGTCGAAGCGAACCGGCTTGCCGAAGAGACGCCGGGACGAAAGCCACCGCGCCGCGGCCCGCGCCATGTCCTCGCGCTTCTTCTCGCTCACCGCCGCGAGCGGGCCCACCGGATCCCGCGCGGATCGAAATTTCACCTCCACGAACACCACCGTTTCCCGGTCGACGACCACCAGGTCAAGTTCCCCGCGTCCTTCCCGGGCGTTTCGATCGACGATCCGATAGCCCCGTAGCACGCAGAATTGCTCGGCGATGGCCTCGCCGCAGCGCGCCGCACGCTCCCGCCACATCCCCGTCTCCCCCGGCGCCGCCGCGACGGCGTCCGATCAGAACAGCTCGATGACCTCCTGGACGCAAAGCAGTTCCCGGACGGGGCGGAAACTTCTCCGATGAACATCGCACGGACCGTGCGCGCGCAGCGCCTCCAAATGATCCGGCGTGCCGTAACCCTTGTTCTCCTCGAAGCGGTAGGCGGGGTAGGTGGCGGCGATCTCGTCCATCATCCCGTCGCGGGTCACCTTCGCCAGGATGGACGCGGCGGCGATGGAGAGGCTCCGGGCGTCACCGTCCACGACCGCTTCGCACGGGACGCAGCGCGGCTCGGCCGTCGGGTCCCACGCGCCTTCGGGCGCGGCGGGGATCATGATCTCGTCCTTGCCGTCAATCAAAAGGCCCCGGGGCGACTGCCCCAGGGCCTCGACGGCGCGACGCATCGCGAGCAGCGTCGCCATGCGGATGTTGAACGCGTCCACTTCGGCCACCGTGGCGACGCCGATGCCGGTGGCAACCGCGGCCGCCATGATCTTTCCGTACGCCGCGCCGCGCTCGGCGGCGGTCAATTCCTTGGAATCGCGGACCCCGCGGAGCGTGGCGTCGGGTGGCAGTGCCACGCACGCCGCAACCACGGGACCCGCCAGCGGTCCGCGGCCGGCTTCATCGACACCGGCGATCGGGATCCCCCAGCGGGCGCGGTATTCGTCGTCGAATCGTGCGAGGCGGCTACGCCCCATCGCCCCCCGTCTTTTCGCGCTCCTCGACCTTGGCCGCCTTGCCCGTGCGGCCGCGGAGGTAGAAGAGCTTTGCGCGACGGACCTTGCCGGTGCGCGCCACTTCGATCTTGGCGACGCCCGGCGAATGGACCGGGAAGGTCCGCTCGACGCCGATGCCGCTGGAGATCTTGCGCACGGTGAACGTCTGGCGCATGCCGCCGCCGCGAACGTTGATCACCACACCCTGGAAGAGCTGGGCGCGCTCCTTCTCCCCTTCCACGACGCGCACGTGAACCCGCACCGTGTCGCCGGGGCGGAACTCAACTTTCCGCTCCAAGCGGAATCGGGACTCGAAACGCTCCAATACACTCATGATGCTTGCTCCTCCTTCTGTATGGCTTCCAACAGCGATCGGTCTTCGTCGGAGAGCGGCCGTCCCCGCAAGAGATCGGGGCGACGCTCCAGGGTCCGGCGCAGCGCGTTGCGGCGCCGCCAGAGCCGGATCTCCTCGTGGTTGCCGCCCTTCAGGATTTCCGGGACGGCAAGCCCTTGAAACGAATCCGGGCGAGTATAAACGGGCGCGGCCAGGAGCGCCTCCGAAAAAGCGTCCGCCCGGGCCGACTCCTCGTCGCCAAGAACGCCGGGTTGCAGGCGCGCCACGGCGTCCAGCAGCACCAGGGCGGCGGGCTCACCGCCGGACAGAACGTAGTCTCCGATCGAGACTTCCTCGGCCGCGAGCACCTCGATCGTACGCTCGTCGATGCCCAGGTAACGGCCGCAAACCACCACGACATGGGGCTCTCGCGCCAATTCGCGCACCCACCCCTG
>QJVW01000019.1 GCA_003235575.1 Candidatus Eiseniibacteriota bacterium
CCCGAAAGACCCGGAAGGCCTACCTGCGTGGGTGTCGGGCGGAGCACCCAGGTGTTCGACGGAATGGATAGGACCGCCTGGGCTGCCCCCGGCCACGCGAGGAGGGCGCCGAGCACCAGGGCGCGCGCGGCGCGCGCGATGAGGGCGATTCGTCCGATCACGGCGTGGTGAGATCCCGGACCGCCGCCGGCGGGTCGGTGTCGGTCGTTCCACCGCCTCCGGCCGTCTTGAATCCCGGAGCGATGGGCCAACCCGGATTGGACAGGTTGCCCTCCAACTCGTACGCGCCGATGTCGTACGGACTGGTGCGCGTGGTCGCGTTGAAGTCTTCGGGCGGTGCGTAGCCCGCGTTACCCATGCTTCGAAGCGGGGAACCGGATCGGGGCCAGAAATCGTACGTCGCCGGATCGACGAAGGCGCCGGAGGCGGGTCCGCCGGCGAAGAAGCGGCTGTTGTCGAGCGACACGCCCGACAGAGCCCCCTCGACGTAGTTCGAGACCGCGGTCCCCGAGCCGAGCGTCGCGTTGACCGCCACGGCGCCCGGGCAGTAGATGGCGTTGTTGGCGAGGACCATGTTCGTGGCTCCGGTCCAACGCACGTACACGCCTTCCGGCGTCCCGTAGATCGTGTTGTTCACGATCGTGACGTTCTTCATCGTGCCGACCTGCGAGTGGGGCGAAGCGGTGATGCCGGTGATCGAGGAATTGAAGATCACGTTGTTCCGGACCACCGCGTCCGAGACGACCTGGATCGCCTCGCCCGAGTTCCAAATGGCGTTTCCCTCGACGAGGTTGGGGGCGCTGCCGCCGCCGTAGACGAAGATGCCGGGGTACTGGCGCCCGGACGTATTGTCGTGGATGACATTGTTTCGGATGATGTTGCCGCCGCCACCGACCTTGACCTCGATGCCGTCATTGCCTCCGTCGCTCGTGGCCCGCAGGTGGTGGATCCAGTTGCCCTCGATGAGGGCGTTCGTCACGCGGCAGGCGTTCTCGTTGCATCCGAGATACATCCCCTCGCCCTCGGTGGTCCCCGACGTGCTCTGCCCGGTGTCGTGGATGTGGTTTCCACGGATCACGAAACCGTCGTAGGTGTACCCGCTGCTGTTGACCGCGATGGCGTTGTTTCCCGTGCCCCAGATTTCGCACCCCTCGATCGTCACGTGGCTTCCGCCGATGAATCGCACGCCGATGCTTCCTCCCTGGAAGCCGAGGTTCAGGAGTTTCAGGTAGGCGCAATCGATCAGTTCGATGTTGTTCTGCGTGTCGATGTTGTTCGCGGGACGGGTCAGCAGGGCGCGCTCGCCCGGATAGGACATGATGACGATCGGAAGCGCGGCGGTCCCGATGCAGGTGATGGCCCGCCGGGCGCTTTGCGAGTAGGCGCCGCCCCGCAGGATCAGCGAGTCTCCGGGCTGGAGCGTGTTCGCGACGTTCTCGAACTCCTCGTCGCTCGCCACTGTCGACGGCGAGATCGTGAACGTGCCCGCCACCGCGGGGGCGGGCCGCAGCGCGGCCAGGCCGACGAAGACGGCGGAAACAACAAGCCATGTCCACGTCACCGAACGCCGATGCCGCGTCGAGAGCGAAGTCACGTTCAAGCGGATCCTCCAACGGATACGGCGGCTGCGCGCGGGCGTACATCGGCGCCGCCGTCGTGATGACAGGAACTCCCCCCGACCATCCTTATAGAGGCTAGCACATTCGGGACCAAGCGCCGCCCCGGGGGTGCGATGGGCGCCAGGCGACCGAATTCGCTGTGCCCGCCTAGCGTTGGCCGCATCGGGCCAGCGTCGGGACCGAACGACGTCGTGCACTTATTGGCCGGAAACGCACGCTTCCGGTCACGAAGCGGTCACCAGCGCCGCCGGTTCCGACGGCCGCGACCTGGCGCAGCCACCATAGATACCACCGGCGCACCGGGTTCGGTTCCGATCGACGCGTCGCGCGCTCCCGCGGCCGCAAAGTCCGCTCAGCATCCGCGGTCCGGAAACCGATACTTGACGAGGGACGCGACGTGTAAGCATCCTCGCCCTGAGGAGCGCATCCGTTCGCGTCGCGGAGGAATCCCCAAGGAGGTAGGGCGTTGGCACTGATCGAATCGGTTCGCGGGGAGTTCCCGGCCCGGCGCGCGGCGCACGACGCCATGCGGCGCGCGGGCATGGTGTTGGCCGCCGCGCTTGTCGTGCTGATCGTTCCCGGTCAGGGAGCCGCGCAGCCCAACCCGTACAATTCGCTCCGCCTCGTCTGGACCGCACCGGGAGACGACGGCAACGTGGGGCAGGTGAGCGGCTATGATATCCGCTACCGCACGACGCCGCCCGCCGGTACGGACACGACGTCGTGGTGGAACGCGGTGCCCATCGGACAGCGGATATCCCTGGCGGGTAATCTATCCAGCGCGGGCAACCTGGACTCGACCGTGATCGCGGGCCTCACGCAGGGGACTACCTACTATGTGATGCTCGTCGCGATGGACGAGGTCGCGAATCGCTCGGGGTACTCGAACATGGCCGTCGGGACGACGCAGTCGTGCGGCGCGCCGAGCACGGCTCCAACCTCATTCAACGCCGTGGCCGACACGGGATTGGTTCAAGTCTCCTGGGCGCCCACAAGCGATCCCTCCGTTGTTTCGTTGCATCTCTATCGAGCGCCCGCGACGACCGGGACCTTCTCCTTGATTCAGTCGCTGTCCCCGACGTCGGGGACCTACGTGGACTCGAACGTGCAGCCCGGAACGACCTACTCGTACCGGGCCGCGTGGGCCGGTCCGGACGCGGGAGGGGCGCCTTGCGAAGGACCCTCGACCGCGACGATCTCCGTCACGACGCCGGGAACCCCCGGCGGGACGCCGGGCGGCGGCACGACCGCGGCATCCTCGATCCACGCGTATCCCAATCCATCCTCGGACGGCTTCACGGTCGCTCTGGAGGTGGGGGAGGGCACGACGCAGAGCGTGCGGCTGCGCCTCTTTGATATGTCCGGGCACTGGGTCGCGACGATCGCGGAAGGGAGTTATCCGCCGGGCTCCACGGACCTGAACTGGAATCGCATCGGTCGGAACGGTCAGCGCGTGGCGCCGGGGTACTACGAGATTCTCGGCACCGTAGGCGGAACCCGGGTACGCGAGCGGATCGTCCTCCTCCCCTAAGCGTGCCGCTTCGTCGCTATTGGAGTTGGTCCGCGGCCCTGCCGATCTTCGCGGCCGGCACGCTGGCCGTCCTCCTCCTCTACCGCGAGACGCTCGCTTCCTTTCCACGCGTCTGGCTGGGCTCCGACACCTACACCCACTGCTTTCTGATCGTCCCGGTCGTTGTGTGGCTCGTCTGGAGGAAACGCGCCGAGCTCAGAGCCCAGCCCCCCACGCTGGAGCCGTGGGGACTCGCGCTCCTGGCGGCGGCGGGCCTCCTCTGGTTGGCGGCCGACGCCGCGGACGTCCTCGTCTACATGCAGTTCGGCATCGCCGCGATGCTCCCCGCTCTGGCGATCACGCTCTTCGGGCGGCGCGTCGCGCGCACGCTCACGTATCCGTACGCCTTCCTGTTCCTCGCGGTGCCGTTCGGGGAGGCCCTGCAGCCGTGGCTCATGGATTTCACCGCCAAGTTCACGGTGGCGGGACTTCAACTGGTCGGCGTGCCGGTGCACATCGAGGGCCTCTTCCTCACGACGCCGAACTCGCGGTGGCGCGTCATCGAGGCATGCAGCGGTCTTCGCTTTCTCACCTCGATGTTCACGCTGGGCTCGCTCTTCGCCTACCTGCGCTTTTGGAGACCACGCACGCGGCTCCTGTTCGGCGCGCTCGCCATCGTCATGCCGCTCTTCGCCAACGGCGTGCGCGCCTTCGCCATCGTGCTCATCGGCTACATGAGCGATATGAAGTACGGCTCGGGGATCGATCACTACACCTATGGTTGGATCCTCTTCACCATCGTGATGGCCCTCTTCTTCTTCGTCGGCAACCGGTGGAAGGAGCCGCCCCGGGAGCCCCCCGTCGCGTCCGCGCCCGAGGCGGCGGCACCGGCGCAACGGGGCGGCGCGGTCCTCGTGGCCCCGGTCGCGGCGCTACTCCTGCTCCTCGCGCCGCGCTTCGTGGCGTCGGCCGTGGCGCCGGAGGCGACCCGCGGCGACGTGGCCCTGGAAGCGCCCGCGCCGACGGACGGCTGGATTCCCCAAACGCCGGTCGGGGGTTGGCAGCCCCGCTTTCATGGCACCACCGCCGAAACACGCGCCACCTATTTCGATGGGGAACGGCCCGTCGAGTGCTACCTCGGGTTCTATCGCGACCAGACCCAGGGAGCGGAATTGATCCATTTCGAGAACGTCATCGTGCCGCGGCAGGACCCGCGCTGGCGGCGGATCGCCGACGCGCGCCGGTCCGTCCCCCTCGACAAGGGTTCGCTGGGCGTTCTAGAGACACAGGTCGGATCGACGTTCGAACACGTCCTCGTCTGGCACTGGTACTGGCTGCCGGACGAATTCACGACCAGCCAAATGCGCGCGAAACTCCTCCAGGCGCGCGCCCGGCTCCTGTACCGACGGGACCACGCGGCGGTGATCATCCTGAGCACGCCCTCGGACCGCGACCCCTCCGCCGCCCGTCGACGCCTCGAGCGATTCGTGACGGACATGCTGCCGTCGATTCGCGAAAGCCTGCAGCGCGCCGACCGCGCGCCGCGTGCGCGTTGAGGCACCCGGTGTACCAAACCGCGCGCCGGGGACGCGTGCGGAACGCAATTCGCAAACCGCCGCGCGCCTAAGTCCGCGTCGCCTCGCGTTCTCGGGGCGGGCGCAACGCATCGATCCTTCTGGCACCGATCCTGCCTTGCACCAAGACGGGGACAGGGACCATCGCAACCCGTGGTGGTTCATCGACACACCGCGTGATCCATGGTCGCAGCGCACTGGGAGGAGTTCATCATGCTGCATCGCAACGCGCCTTGGCCCGCGTGGCGCCGTCAAGGCGCACGGCTGGCTTTCATCGTTCTTGCGGCCGTTGTCGGGGCCGTGCTCGCGCCCGTCGCCCTCGCGCAGACATCTCCGGACTCCACCGTTCTGCTCACGTGGACGGCTCCCGGCGACGATGGTGTGTCGGGGCGGGCCAGCGGTTACGATATCCGCTACCGCACCGTGAACATCTCGGGCACCGACTCGCTGTCGTGGTGGAACGCGGCGACGCAGGTAACCGGAGAACCGACGCCCAGCACCGCGGGATCCACGGATTCGATGCGGGTCCGCGGGCTGCAACCGCTGACGACCTACTACTTCATGGTGCGGACAGCGGACGAAGTGCCGAACTGGTCCGGGTTCTCGAATGTGGCCGTGAAGTCCACGTCGGGCGACAACGTGGCGCCAAGCGCCATCGCCGACCTGACGATCACAGGTTCGACCGGCACCTCCCTGGCGTTGCGCTGGAGCGCGCCGGGCGACGACGGAACAACGGGCACCGCGGCTTCCTACGACATCCGATACTCGACCTCGCAGATCACGAACGGCAACTGGTCGGGCGCGACTCAGGTCACCGGGGAGCCGTCGCCGGCGGTGGCGGGCACGGTGCAGACATTCAACCTGACGGGTCTCTCGGGCAGCCAGACATACTACGTGGCGATCCGGACCACCGATGAGAGCGGCAATGTGTCGTCGCTATCGAACGTCGTCAACGGAACCACGGTCGACACGATTCCGCCGGCGCCGGTGCGCGATCTCTCGTACTGGCGCGTGCCCGGCACTTCGGGCGGAGCGGGGAACATCATGATTGGGAACCCGGTCGCGGAGCGTCATGCATCGTTCTAGGCGCACCCCCCCCGGCCTTCCGCGTTCGGCGCGGGTGTGGGCCGCCGTCGGCGCCGTCGCGCTGGCGGCGCTCGCGCCCGCCCCCGCGGGGGCCGATACCATCGACCTCACGTGGACCGCGCCGGGCGACGACGGGAACGTCGGGCGCGCCGGCGCGTACGAGCTTCGGTTCGCGACGTCGCCCATCTCCGGCGCCGACACCCTCGGGTGGTGGAACGGCGCCGCGTCCGCCGGCGTTCTCCCGCCGCCGCTGGTGGCCGGAAGCCGCGAGCAGTTCACGGTCATCGGGCTCACGACGGGAACGACCTACTACTTCGTGATTCGGACAGCCGACGAGGTGCCCAACTGGTCGGGGTTCTCCAATCAGTCGGTGCGAACCGCGGGCACGCCGGGCGGCGGACTGGCTACTCCCTCCAACTTCACCGCGAGTCTGGCGGCGGGCGGCGTTCGCCTGGCCTGGACCGAGCCGTCGTCCGGAGCGGGGGAGGGGTATCACCTGTATCGTCGCCCACCCGGCGGCGCCGACTCCTTGTTGGCGACGCTGCCGGTGGTACAGACGGCGTACGTCGATTCCGGCGTCGTCGCGGGATCCGCCTACGAGTATCGCGTTCGCACGTACCAGGGATCGACGGAGGGCACGGCCGCGCTGGCCACGATCTCCGTTCCGACGAGCCAGCTCGCCTCGACCACCACGGAGGTTCGCGGGTATCCGAATCCCGCGCAGGGTCAGGTGACGCTGCGCTTCCGCTCCGGCACGGCCGACGGAGGGCCCGGTCGCGTTCGCGTGGTCATCTACGATCTGACCGGCCGGAAGATCTGCCAATTGCTGGACGACATCCTGCCGGCGGGCGAGCAGACGCTTCCGTGGTCCTGCACGTCCGATCAGGGAAAACCCGTGGCCCCGGGTGTCTACAACGTCATCGTCGACGCCCCGATGGGCCGGAGCGTCACGCAACTGGCGATCATCCCCTAGCACCTCCCCGCAAACCTTCCCGTTCCGCCCCGTCCACGGTATCCTGATGCTCGATACGGTCGCGCCCTCCGGCGCGGCCCGCTCCAGTCCGAGGAAATCCCCGTGCCGCCAGCGGAAAGCGGGGCGCCAGGGCGAGGTTCCGCCTTCGCGCTCAGCGTCGACGTCGAAGACTACTACCAGGTCCAGGCATTCGCCTCCGTGGTCGCGCGCGACGCCTGGAATCGCTTCCCCTCGCGGGTCGTTGCGAACACCAACCGGCTCCTCGACCTCTTCGACGAATCCGGGGCGAAAGGGACGTTCTTCACGCTCGGCTGGGTCGCGCGGGAACATCCGGACCTGGTTCGCGACATCGCACGCCGCGGCCACGAGATCGCCTCCCACGGGATGGATCACCGCATGATCACCGAACTGACGCCGCAGGAGTTTCGCGCGCAGGCGATCGATTCAAAATCCCTCCTCGAGGACCTGTCCGGCCAATCCGTGCTCGGCTACCGGGCGCCGAGCTACACCGTAGGGCGGGGGACGCTGTGGTCGCTGGAGATACTTCGCGAGACGGGGTACGCCTACGACTCCAGCATTTTCCCGATCCGACGGAGACGCTATGGCTATCCGGAAGGGCCGATCGGCCCCGCCCGGATCCAAGCGGGGAAGACGACGATCGCCGAGTTTCCGCTCCCGACCGTCGGCTGGGGGAGCGCGCGGCTGCCCGTGCTTGCCGGGGCGTACTTGAGACTGTGGCCCGCGTGGGCGTCGCTGGCCGCACTGGATCATCACCGTCGTGTCGGGCGGCCGCTCGTCGTGAACATCCACCCCTGGGAGATCGACCCGGATCAGCCCACGGTCGATCCGCGCGGACGTCGCCCCTGGACCCACTACGCGCGCCTCGATCGCGCGGCGGGGATCCTGCGCCGCGTCCTCGAGCGAGACTCGTTCGATACGGTCCGGTCGCGCCTGGAGCATCTGGGCGTTCTCGAGCGGGCCGGCGACGACGACGGGCGATCCGCGACCGCATGACCATCGACGTCCTGTTGCTGGCCCTCGCCGGGCTTTTCGCGGCTCTCGCCGGCGGCGCGACGATCCTTCTCGCGCCCGGGCGCGGAACCCCGCTCCTCGCCGGCGGCGCGCTGGCACTCCTCGGCGTCGTCCACATCGGTTTCGCGCGGGTCGCCATGGACGCCCCCTGGGGCGGGGACGCGCTCTGGTTTCGACACACGCTGACGCTCGCGCTGCCCGTGACGACGCTCTGGGTGCTGCTCTCGATCGTGCTCGGACGCCGCGGGGGAGAAGCGCTGTCGGTCCGTTGGCGGGGGTACCTGGTTCTCCAGGCGATCCTCTCCATCGCGGCGCTCGCGTGGAGCGCATTGGCGCCCGATCCGGCCCAGCCGCGCTCCGGCACGATTCCGCTCGATGCCGCGACGCGCGGCGTGCTGGGACTGATCCTGCTCAACATCGCGATCTTCACCGTCAACTTCGAAGCGACGTACGTCTCGTTCCCACGGCGGCATCGCCGATCGTTTCGGCCGGCGCTGTGGGGCATCTTCCTCTGCGCGGTGTTCTACGCGTCGCTCGCCGCGCGGGGCATCCTGGCCGGAAGCGCGTCCGTTTCCGATCTCGCCTTCGGGACCGCTCCGGTCGCCATTCTCGCGCTCGCCATGCCGGTTTCGTTCGTGCGCCGGCGCCTTGGCGTCGCCCGCATCGCGCCCGATCAGCAGCCGGTGACCGCGACGATCTCCTACTTGCTCGCGACGGGATTCGTCGCTGCGACGGCGTTGATGTTCTGGCTGAATCAGGCGATGGGATTGAGCACGGTCCGCGGGCTCTGGGTTCTCTCCACGGGGGGACTGATTC
Organism: Candidatus Eiseniibacteriota bacterium; assembly: GCA_003235575.1. Taxonomy (GTDB): domain Bacteria; phylum Eisenbacteria; class RBG-16-71-46; order SZUA-252; family SZUA-252; genus SZUA-252. The sequence goes on from QJVW01000019.1 coordinate 8,611, forward strand.
TCGTGGTCACGGCCCTCGCCGTTTCGAATCGTGCACGCCGCAGGGCCGAGCGCCTGTTCGCTCCGTTCATGAGCGAGTGGCGACGCCCGCTTCGTCGCGCGGTGAAGAAGCGAATTCGCGCGATCGAGAGCGCCTCGACGATCCAGGAGCTTCTCCGCGTGATCCCCGAAAACGCCCGCGAGCTGACGGACCTCGAGGCGATCACGCTGCTCTTGTCGCACGGACCGACGGCGACGTATCGCGTCGTGTCGAGCACGATCGACCCCGCGCCTTCCGCGATCGTCGGTCGACGCGATCCACTCGCCGAGGAACTCCGGCGCGCGCGTCGCCCGATCCGACTGGATGGGAGACCGGACGATCTGGAATACGTCTCCATCTACATCGAAAATCGCGAGGCGATTCAGAACTGCCGCGCGCGCATCGCGGCGCCGCTCATGGGGGAGGAGGCGATGATCGGCATCGTTCTCGCCGCCGGCCCGGCGGCCGCGGGGGGCTCCGACGCGCGCGCCGTAGCCCTCCTGGACATCGCGGCGCGGCATTACGCCCGCTTGATCGAGCGAACCGTGGCCTCCAGGACCCCCGAGGGCGAAATTTTTTCGAACCCGTAAGCCAATGTGCCACAATGTCATATGTTGGTAGGCCGGAAAAAATATGCGACATGCGTAAATTCTTTTTGACATGCCCTGGTCTGCGGGGGTAGACTAGTTTTCGTCAAAGGGAACTGCAGCAATCGACTAGGCGAAAAAAAAGGATTGGCAGGAGACGTAAAAAGTCGTATATTTGATGGACCTGAGTGGCGGAGTATATCTTGTCCGCCGCAGGCAACTCTAATAGTGCAGGGACGGGGAGAGGTAAAACCATCGTGTTTCGGCGTGCACTCTTCATCGGATTGACAGCAGCGATGGCGCTCGCAGTAGTTCCGCGCGGGGCGCAAGCGATTCCTGCTCTGCAGATCTACAGCGAAGCAGCGGTCTACGATGCCGTGAACGAGACGTGGGTCATTTCTTCGGACACGTTCGAGATCATGGTTATCGCCGCCACCGGTAATTACGGAAGCATCCTCGACGTGACGCTCGCCGCCTCGTACTACGGCTCATCGGGAAGCATTTCGATCATGGACGGCGGCGGCATGCTTCCGATCGACACCGACTACGCCACGAAGGAAGGCTTCACGAACGGCGTTCAGAATCACGCGGAATACGCGAACGCCGACGGGCACGAGTTCTTCGACATCGGCGACTTCACCAGCACGGGCGATGTGATCATGGACGTGAACGATCCGGGCGCCGGTACGCAGGCCGGACAGATCAAGACCTTCATGGTCCACATCACAGGCTACGAGGCCGTTCACTTCGACGCCTTCGACCACTACTACACGGGGACGGCAGGCACGCCTTCGTACCGCCTGCACGGAGCGTTCGCGCCCTTCTCGCATGACGCGACGGGTGGTGGTGGAGCCGGCGGTAGCGGCGGCAGCGGCGGCGGCGGCGGCAGCGAACTCCCCGAGCCTGGATCGATGCTCCTCCTGGCCGGCGGCGCGCTCGCCCTCGGACTGACGGCTCGCCGGAAGAAGTAAACGCGGCAGCACACAACAACGAGATTCGTTCTCGAGCCGGATCGGCAAGACCGATCCGGCTCGATTTGCGTTAACGGGCGTTCCTTCCCTTGACACCACCCACCGGCCACCGTAAGGTTCGGCGCTGATGAATATCCGCACTCTAGGCGCGCTCGTCGGCGCGTGGACGCTCCTGGCGCCCCTTGCAGCCGCCCAACCGCTGGCGCCCCCGACGCCTCCTTCCGACCAGACGCTGGTAACCGTTCTATCCCAGCCGAGCGACGTTCGACTTTCGTTCCGCGGACCGATGGCGTACGCGGGCACGACGCCGCTCGAACTACCCATGTCCCTGGTCGGCCGCTTCTCGGTCCATGTAGCCGGAAGGGGAATCGCGGGAACGCAGGGAGTCCTGGTGCTTCCCAGCGGGGGCCAGCCTCCGGTGCTGAGCTCGGAGCCGCCGGGGATGAGCGCGGGACTGCTTCTTCGCGCGCTGAACGCCCCTGGAATTCCCGATATCACGGCCCGCCGGACCATGCGGGGCATGCTGTTCTCGTTGGCCGGCGCCGGCGGCATCGCCGGGGGCCTCAAGGATCACATCCAATACCGCGATCGGCTCGACGAGTTCGGCCCCTACGCGGCCGCCCGAGCCACGGATGAGCGGCGGGCTCGAAAGTACTGGGCTCAATACGTCGGCGCCGTCTGGGCGGCGAGCGCGGTCGACTACATGATTCGCCCGCGCATGGATCTTCGCGAAAGCTCACCGACGCGCGTCACGCTTACCGTGCCCACGGTGTCGCGACGCGACGTGTTGTGGCGTTCGCTGCTCGTTCCCGGGGCAGGGCAGACCTACGCGAATCGAAATTCCCGTGGCGCCCTTTGGCTCGGGGCGAGCCTCGCCGCGGGGGCCGGCCTCGTGATCGCGAACGCGAGGGTCGACCGAACACAGACGAACGTCAACTGGACCCGCACGCTGATCGACAGCGCCGGGCCCAGCGAGCGTCCCGAGCTGCAGCGGTTGCTGGAGGTACAGAAGAATGATCTCCAGGAGGACACCGACGCGCGCAGGGGCTTTGGGCTCGCTCTCGCCGCTCTGTGGGCGGCCAATTTCATCGACGCGGCGATCATGACCATTTCCGAGCCCGGGGCGAAGCCCGCGCGGCTCCAGGCGTCGGTCCCCATCGGCCCCGACGGCGCCGCGGTCTCCCTCCGCTACCGTTTCTAGAAGAACGCCTCCCATACCCTCCGCCGTCCGGGCATTTTGCATCAGCGATGCGTCCGGCTACGGTCATCCGGCGTCACGGCTCCATTCGGCCATCCCAAGCCCCTTGCAGCCGCTCAAGATCCGTCGGTTTTCCTGCCGTTTCAGTAGGCCTGTCCCTGGCATGTAACCTGCTTTATTCCCCCAGCGAATCTCTTTGCCGCGGGAGCGGGGTCGCTCCGGGCGCCAATTCAGCCTCATCCGATTGTCGAGATCGAAGGGGGAACCCTCATGTTGCAGCCATTTGCGGCGCACCGGTGGACGAGATCGCTCGCCACGCTGCTCGGCGCGCTTCTCGCGGCGCTTGCGCTCCTTCTGTACGGTGACGTACGTCCGGCGTTCGCGGACGTATCGGTCGGCTCGAGCGCGGGTGGCTTCCTCTCGTTCGAAGTCGGCGGCAGATCGGCCGGCATGGCCGGCGCCCAGGTAGCCACCGCGACGGGCGTGACGGCGCAGTTCTGGAATCCCGCCGGTCTCTCGCGAACCGATCAGGCGCAGGTCGGCGTCATGCACGCCACCTGGCTCGGAAATCTGAGCTACGAATGGCTCGGCTACGCGCGACCGCTGGGATCGCGGCTGGGCGTCGCCTCGCTGAGCATGGCGTACTTCCACATGCCGAGCATTCAAGGCGTCGACGCGTTCGACAATCCGACCGAGAGTTTTCGCGTCTACGACCTGGCCGTGACGGCCGGGCTGGCGCGTCCGCTGTCGCGCCACGTGTCGCTCGGCGCCAACGCCAGGCTCATTCGGCAGAATCTAGCGACCGTGTCCGCGACGGGCGCCTCGGTCGATCTCGGCACGACGGCGACGTTCGGCGGCACATCGATCGCGGCCGTCGTGCAGAACCTCGGTCCCAACCTTTCCTACGACGCATCGTCCTATCCGCTTCCGCGCCAGATTCGCTTCGGAGCCAGCCGCCAATTCCTGGAGCAGAAGCTCCTCGTCGCGGCGGACTACAACATCCCCAGCGACTACTACAAGGATGTCCGGGTCGGCACCGAGTTTCAGGTTCATCCGATGCTCGCCCTGCGGATGGGGTACCGCAAGGAACTCGGCTCCACCGACGACCCCGCGACGGGGCTTTCGTACGGAGTGGGGCTGCGCCTGAAGCAGTTGACCATGGACTACGCGATGACGCCCAGCGACGGTTTCGACAACGTCCATCGCGTGGCGCTGGGCTACAGCTTCGGTAGCGGCGCCGAGGAATCGGCGAAGAAGCCCGCGCCGCCCAAGAAGGAGAAGCCGCTCCCGCCGCCGCCGCCGAAGGAACCGACAACGATCGCCTCGGCGGAGAAGGCGACGAAGGTGGCCGACAAGGCCGCGGCCGAGGCGCCCGTCGTCGCGAAGGCGCCGGCCAAGGCTGCCGAGAAGGCGGCCCCGGCCCCGAAGGTCGTGGCGAGCGCGAAATCGACGCCCCAAGCCGCCGTCAAGGAGAGCAAGCCCGCCCCCACCGTAACGGAGTTCGCGGTGCTCCTGCCCGGCTACCAGTCGAAGTCGAGCGCCCAGGCTGAAATCAAGGCGCTGCAGCTCCTCGGCTTCCGGACCAAGGACGCCACGATCGTGGCGACCGCGGGAGGCGGCTACGCGATTCGCCTGGCGCAGATGAAGTCGAAATCGAGCGCGGCGGACATGGTTTCGGACCTCTCGCGGATGTCGTTCCGGGCCGAGGTTCAGACCGTCCAGCGTTAGAGAACCCCGAGCGTGGACGGCATGGGCGGGGCGGACCCCTGGGAAGGGATCCGCCCCGCGCTCACAATGCCTTACATCCCCAGATGTTACCTTCCCCCTTGCGCTTCCCCCCGCGGTGCGATATACTAGTTGTTCGCGTGGGGGGCTGACTTGCAACGCCGCGGCATCGCCGCGGGTCGTGTTCGTTTGCCTATCCCCGCCTGATCCTCACGGTGCCGGTGCTCGTGAGGGTTGCGCCTCGTTGGCGCCAGCACGCCTCTCCCCGAGGAAGTTGTGCGTGCCCGTGGAGACCCGCCCGGCGCAGTTCCATGGGTTGTTAAGGACGGATAGGCACCATGATTCTCCCATCCGAACATATCGGCCCCAAGACCGGCTCGCATGCCGGCGGTCGCCGCGCTTCCGGCGCGAAACGCGCGATCGACGTAGTCCTTTCCTCGGTCGGACTCATCCTCCTCGCTCCCATCTTCGGCATCGTGGCGATCGCGATCAAGCTGGACAGCCGCGGGCCTGTGTTCTACGCGCAAGAGCGCGTCGGTTTGAACCGTCGCCGCAGCAGGGAAGCGAATGGAAACGGGAATGGGAATGGGAACGGGAACGGCACTGGCGCACTGAACGGCGGCGGCGCCCCATTCATCACCTACACCCCGCAGGAACGCCGCAGCCACGATTGTTGCGGCAGACCATTCAAGATCTACAAGTTCCGAAGCATGATCGTCGACGCCGAAAAGAACACCGGCGCGGTTTGGGCGGCGAAGAACGACTCCCGGATCACGCGCCTCGGCGCCTTCCTCCGCAAGTCGCGTCTCGATGAGACGCCGCAACTCTGGAACGTCCTGAAGGGCGACATGAGCCTCGTGGGCCCGCGACCCGAGCGCCCGACGTTCGTCGTCGAACTGACGAAGACGCTGCCGGAGTATCCGCGACGCTGCGAAGCGTTGCCGGGAATCACGGGACTCGCGCAGGTGAAGTGGCAGTACGACACCTCCGTGGAGACCGTGAATCGAAAACTGCAGTACGATCTCTACTACGTCCACAATCGGCGGCTGCTTCTCGATCTCAAGATCATGGCCGCCACGGTCAAGGTCATGGCGCGGGGCGAGGGCGCGCACTAGACGCGGCGCCGCGACAGACGTCCGAATCCAGGAAGCCGGCCCGCTCGGGCCGGCTTCCTCGCGTTACGGGCCTTTCCCTTGACCCCGCGCTCGGCGCGATGCTAGCGTGCGCCCCGAGACGCGGACGCATCGCGGCCGAATGGCAAGCGGCGAACGCGATTCCATCGTGAGACCACCCGCCCGAATTCCTCAGCGATCCACCGTCGAGCGCCTTTGGCGTCGTGCCGAGGAGATCCGCTCCCTATGCGGCCTGCCGCCGCTGCCGCACGACCTGCCGGGTTCCCCGGACGGCGCGGACCCCGCGGACCTCGAAACACTCGTGCAGGCCCTCCTCCGCGATCTCGAGATGAACTTCCGTCGCGAGTTGGCGACCCGCGTCCAGCTCGAGGGGCTGGCGGAGCTCATGACCTTCACCGCGCAGACGACCGAGCCGGGGAAGGGATACCAGTTGCTCGTGAATTATCTCGCGCGCGCCCTCGACGAGCCCCAGCTCTGGCTGGGCGTCGTCGACGGCCTGCCGCCTTCCTTCACCCTCTACCGCGCGGGCGATCCCGCCATGCGCGACGTGGCCCCGGAGCGCGTCAATCTGCAGTGGATCCACCCCGATTGGCTCCACTGGATCGCGACCGGAAGCGGCGAGCAGGCCCTCTGGACCGGACCGACCGGTTCGCGCAAGGGGGGGCCGTGGCACGCGGTGCCGATCCGCGGGGAGATCCCCTACGATCGGTTCACCGGGGAGCTTCCCGCCTGTCCGGGGGCGCGGACGCACGGCGATCTCTGCGCGCTGGCGCAAATGCCGCTGGAGCCGATGGCGGGCGGCCACCGCGTCTGCGGACGGTGCCAGTTCCGTCGCATCGCGGGGCTCGTCGGCATCGAGGGATCCCTGACGCCGGACCGCCGCGCGAGCCTGGAAGCCGTATCGCCCTCGGTCGGGCCGATCCTCGTCAGCGTCGCGCTGAAGGAGGCGCTCGACCTCGAGGCACGGTTCCGTGACGGCGTCATCGACGCGCTGCCCTTGGGCATCGTCGCGATCGACGAGCGGGGCCGCGTGCTGACCTGGAACCGTTCCGCCGAGGAGATCGTCGGTTTGAGTCGGGAGCAGGTCCGCGACGTGCCCCTCTCGCGCCTTCTTCCGGATCGGACCTGGTACGAGACGCTGATCCACAGCCTGGACACCGGCGCGGATACCGGGCGCACCGAGCACGACGTCGTCCGCGCCGACGGGAGCTCCATCCCCGTCGAGGTCCGGACGTCCCCGCTACGGGACGGCGAAGGACGCATCCGGGGCGCCGTGGGGACCTTGGTCGATCTCTCCAGCCTACGGAGCATGGAGGAGCGAATCCGCCAGCTGGACCGCCTCGCCGCCCTCGGGCGTTTCGCCTCCAGCGTCGCGCACGAGCTGCGGAATCCCCTCACCGGCATCGCGACGGGGGTCCAGTTCCTGAGCCGGGGGTTCCCGGACGGGGACGAGCGCCACGAGAGCGTGGCGTTCATCCTGCGGGAGGTGGTCCGGCTCAATACGATCATCCAGGACCTGTTCACCGCCGCGAAGCCTCGGGAATTGGCCCTGGCGCCGGTCCCGGTGGCCGAGGTGCTGGCCCGCGTGACGCGGACGATCGGCCCCACCGCCGACGCCTCCGGGGTCACGATCACGCTGGAGGGTGCCGATACATGGCCTGTGGCCCTGATCGACGCGGATCAGGCCCAGCAGGTATTTCTCAATCTCGTCGAGAACGCCGTCCAGGCCTGCGGCGAGGGCGGCACGGTGACCATCCGCTGCGTTCGGCGGCCGGAGCCGCCCGAGATCGTCGTCACCGTCGAGGATACCGGGCCGGGGATCGCCCCGGAGCATCTGCCTCGGATCTTCGAGCCGTTCTACACGACGCGGACGAAGGGGACCGGATTGGGGCTCTTCGTCGCGCACGGCATCGTGCAACGGCACGGCGGCGCCTTGGACGTCGAAAGCGAATGGGGACGAGGAGCGCGTTTCCGCGTCGCGCTGCCCGGGGCCCCTGACTAGAGAGGAAGGCACATGCCGAAGGCGTCGGTCCTGCTCATTGACGACGACGACACGATTCGCTACTTCCTGCCCCGCGACCTCGAGGCGGAGGGCTATCAGGTTCTGAGCGCCGCCACGGGAGCGGCCGGCCTGCGCGTGCTGGAGCAGGAGGCCGTGGACCTCGTTCTCCTCGACATCCGGCTGCCGGACCGCGACGGCGTGGACGTGCTGCAGAAGATCCGGGAGCAGTGGCCCGACCAAATCGTGGTCATGCTCACCGGGGAGCCCGACCACGAGACCGCCGTTCGGGCCATGCGCCTGGGCGCTCGCGATTACCTGACGAAAGGGAAGCCGATCCGCGACGAACTCCTCCTCGTGCTCGAGCGCGAGCTGTCGTCGCAGCGCCTGGGCCGCGAGGTCCAGCACCATCGCCAGCAGAAGAGCCAGCGCGTCAAGACGGAGTTCATCCGCGGCGAAAGCCCCGCCATGCAGGCCGTGTTCGGCATGGTGGAGCAGGTCGCGAAGAGCGAATCGACCAGCGTGCTCATCGAAGGGGAGAGCGGGTCGGGCAAGGAACTCATCGCGCACCTGATCCACGATCTCTCCGCGCGCCGCGACCGGGCCCTGCTGGAATTGAACTGCGCGGCCATCCCGCGCGAGCTCCTCGAGTCGGAGCTCTTCGGGCACGAGAAGGGCGCCTTCACCGACGCCCGCCAGCAGAAGCAGGGGCTCCTGGAACTGGCGAACGGAGGCACCCTGTTCCTCGACGAGGTGGGGGAGATGAGCCTCACCATCCAGGTGAAGCTGCTGCGCGTCCTGGAACGGATGACCTTCAAGCGCGTCGGCGGCACGAAGGACATCTCCGTCAGCGTTCGAATCATCTCCGCCACGAACCAGCACTTGGAATCCATGGTGCGCGCCGGCACGTTCCGCGAGGACCTCTTCTATCGTCTGAAGGTCGTTCCGATCCGCGTGCCACCGCTGCGCGAGCGGCGCGAGGACATCCTGCCCATCGCCCGGCACTTCCTCGAACAGTTCAACCGCGCCTTCTCGAAATCGTTCACGACGATCGCTCCCGAGGCGGAGCAGGTGCTGCTCCACTACCCGTGGCCCGGCAACATCCGGGAATTGCGGAACCTCTTCGAGCGGATCGTGCTCCTCAACCAGGGCACGGTCCTCCAGGCGGAGCACCTGACGGCCGCGATCGCGCCGGCGCCGCGGGGCCCGGGCGGCGAGAGCCCGCTCCAGACCCTCGAGGCGATCCTGGCCTCCGGCCAGTTCCCGGAGCAGGGAATCGATCTGGAATCGACGCTCGGCACCGTCGAGCGGGAGATCATCCAGCGGGCCTTCGACTGGACCCGCGGCAACCAGAGCCGCGCGGCGCAGGTTTTGCAGATGAAACGTGATAAACTCCGCTACCGAATGAAACTCTACGGATTCCACGAGTCGCCGACGACCGCCGAGTGATGCGGGGTAGATCGCTCGCCGTCGCCCTGGCCGGCGCGCTTCTCGCCGCCGGGGGATGTTCCTATACGGTCTCCGGCGTCCTCCCCGGCCACCTGAAGACGATCGCGATTCCAGTCTTCGGGAACAACACGGTAGAATTCCGACTCGCCGACGACGTCACCCAGGCGATCACCGAGGCGTTCCAGGCCGACCGCAGGCTGCGCCTTGTCCGGGAACAGGACGCCGACGCCGTCCTCCGGGGGACCGTCGTCGGGTACCGCAATCAGGTCTTCGGCTATACCGCCGAGGAACGCGCGACCCAGTACGAGATCGTGCTCGTCGTCCAGGTCGCGTTCCGGGACCAGATCAAGAACCGCGTGCTCTGGAAAGAGGATCAATTGGCCGTCCGCACGACGTACGATGTCGTTTCCGTCGGCGGGGCGCCCGCCAGAACCGAGACGGAGGGGAGAGCCGAGGTGATCCAGAAGCTGGCCGATCAGATCGTCAGCCGCACGGTGCAGGGATGGTGAAACCGCGCCGCGCCGGCGCCGGTGCGCGACCGTCGGCGGCCGCGAAGCCGGAGTCCCTCGAGAAGCTCCTGGGCGAGCCGGGGACCACGCCCCCGCTTTCGCTGGCGGCGGGGCCCAGCCAGTACTGGCGCGATCGCCTGGTCGCCGCATTCCGCCAAGGAGCCGATGCGGAGGAAGCCGAATTCCTCCGCATCGAGGGCGACGACATGGACGCCGAGAGCCTGGCCGGAGCCCTCCATGCGCTGTCCCTCTTCGCCACCTCCCGGCGCATCTGGATCCGGGAGGCGGGGAAGATCCAGAAGGCGTGCGAGGAGCTTCTGCTGTCGTGGGCCGACACGCCTGCGCCAGGGCTCACGATCCTCGTCACGACGTCACGGGAGCCCGCCGAGTTGAAGTTCCTCGCCGCGCTCGCCGCGCGCGCCGCCACGGCGGCCTGCGTGGAGCGCCCGGCGGACGTGCGGCGGGAAGCGGCCCGCCTCTTCGCCGAAGCGGGGCTCCGGCTCCCGGCCGACGCGCAGGAGGCGCTCGCGGCGCGCGCGGGCTCGCTCCTGGCCCTGCGCGTCGAGTGCGAGAAGCTGGCGCTCCTGGCGGACGGCCGCGGGGCCCTTCCGGCCAGCGCGTTCGACGCCGTGGCGGCCGGCCGCACGGTGGCCTCGGTGGAGCGTTGGGCCGCGGCCGCGATGCGCGGCGACGCGGCGGCCACACGTGCGGAGGCGGCTGCGCTCGACGCCGAGGGCGCCAGCGCCGGCACCGCCCTGTGGGCGGTGGCCTCCATCGCGCTGGCGAGCCTGGAACCGCAATCGTTCGCGTACCGGCGGGGACCCGCCGGCCCGTCGCTGTCGCCCGCGCGCGCGCGCGCCGTGCTCGACGCCGTGTACCGCGCCGACCGCGGCATGAAGCGCGGCGAGATACGCGACGCGCAGATCCGCGACGTGCTCGAGCGCACCCTGTCCGGAGGAACCGGTGCCCGAAACCACGAATAAGGGGAAGCAGAACGCCGGGGGAACGGCCCGCGCCGCCGACTCCGAACCAACGCGCGTGGACTACCCGTTCCGCGATCTGGAAGCACGGGCCCGGAAGCGGTGGGACGAGGAGCGCCTTTTCGAGCTGCGTGATCCCATGGCGCCCGCGCGCCGATTCTATTGCCTGAACATGTTTCCGTACCCCTCGGGCGATCTGCACGTGGGGCACGGCCGCAACTACATCCTGGGCGACGCGATCGCGCGCTTGAAGATGATGCAGGGGTACGCGGTCCTCGCCCCGATGGGATGGGACGCCTTCGGCCTCCCGGCCGAGAACGCGGCGATCGCGAACCGGATCCACCCCTCCGTCTGGACCAAGCGAAACGTCGCGCGCATGAAGGACCAGCTGCAGGCGTGGGGCGCCGCCTTCGACTGGAACCGCGAGCTCTCGAGTTGCGACCCCGAGTACTACCGCTGGACCCAGTGGATCTTCCTGAAGCTCCACGAGCGGGGACTGGCGTACCGGGCCAAGGGCGCCGTCAACTGGTGCCCCTCGTGTCAGACCGTGCTCGCGAACGAGCAGGTCGTGGACGGCGCGTGCGAGCGCTGCGGGACGCCCGTCGAGTCGCGGGATCTGGAACAGTGGTATTTCAAGATCACCGCGTACGCGGAGCCGTTGCTGCGCGACCTGGACCACCTCCAGCACTGGCCGGAGAAGGTCCGTCTCATGCAAGCCAACTGGATCGGCCGAAGCGAGGGCGCGACCATTCGCTTCCCGGTGCCCGGCGACGCCGATCCGATCGAAGTCTTCACGACCCGGCCCGATACGCTCCTCGGCGCCACGTTCCTGGCGCTGGCCGCGGAGCACCCCTTCGTCACGGGCCTGCGGGAGCGGGGGGCGCTCTCCGCGGGCGCCGAGGCCTTCGTGGATCGTCTCAAGCGGGCGCGCGTGGAGAACCGCTTCGCGGTCGAAACGGAGAAGGAAGGCTTCGACACGGGCGTGACCGTCACGCACCCCTTGACGGGGAAGCCGCTCCCGGTCTGGATCGCCAACTACGTTCTGATGGGATACGGCACCGGCGCGATCATGGCGGTGCCCGGCCACGATCAACGCGACTTCGAGTTCGCCACGAAACACGGACTCCCGATCGTGGAGGTCATTCGTCCGGAGGGCGAACCCGGCTTCGACGGCGCCGCCGCCTACGAAGGGGAAGGGCGATTGGTGAACTCCGGCGGCTTCGACGGTCTTCCCTCGGAAGCGGGAAGGCGCGCGATCACCGAGGCGCTGCACGCGAAGGGCGCCGGGGAGTCCCGCGTGAACTACCGCCTGCGCGATTGGCTCATCTCGCGCCAGCGCTACTGGGGCGCTCCCATCCCGATGATTCGCTGCGACCGGTGCGGGATCGTGCCCGTTCCGGAGAAGGATCTTCCGGTCCTCCTGCCGGACCAGGTCGAGTTCAAGCCGACCGGCGAGTCGCCGCTCCTGTCGAACGAGGAATTCCTGCGCGTCGACTGTCCGAAGTGCGGGGCGGCCGCGCGGCGGGAGACCGACACGATGGACACGTTCGTCGACTCCTCCTGGTACTTCCTGCGTTTCTTGAACCCGCGCCTGGAAACCGCACCATTCGAATCGGATGCGGTGAATCGCTGGCTCCCCGTGAACCAGTACATCGGGGGCGTGGAGCACGCGATCCTCCACCTGCTCTACTCACGGTTCATCGTGAAGGTGCTGCGGGATCTGGGACTCGTGTCGTTCCCCGAACCCTTCGAGCGCCTCTTCACGCAGGGGATGATCACGAAGGACGGCGCGAAGATGTCCAAGTCGAAGGGGAACGTGGTTCCGCCCGACGCCCTGATCCAGCGGTACGGCGCCGACACGGTCCGCCTCTACACCTTGTTCATCGGGCCGCCCGAGAAGGACGCGGAGTGGAACGACCGCGGCGTGGAGGGGGCGTACCGTTTCTTGACGAAATACTGGAGATTGATCACGGATGTCGCTGCGCTGCAAAGCGATCGCGGCGGCGCGGATGCCGCCGGCCCCTGGGCGGAGTCAGGGCCCGCCCGAGATCTGCGGCGCCGGGTGCATCAATTGACCCACCAGATCTGCGACGACATGGACCGGTTCCACCTGAACACCGCGGTCAGCGGGCTCATGCAGATCGTGAACGCCGTCCAGGACTACCAAGCCGCCGGAGGCGACATGAACGCCGCGGAGGTCTGGGAGGCCGCCGATTACGCGACGAGGCTCCTGGGTCCGCTCGCGCCGCACACGGCCGAGGGGGCCTGGGCGAGACTGGGCCACGCCGAGTCGGTCGTGAAGGCGCCGTGGCCGGCGCCGTCCGCCGAGGCTCTGGAGAGTCCCACGAAGAAGCTGGTCGTTCAGGTGAACGGCAAACTGCGCTCGGAAATCACAGTCCCGGCCGACGCCGATCAGGACGCGATTCGGAAGGCGGCCTTGTCCGACGAGCGTGTCGCGAGGATGGTCGAGGGGAAGACGGTGGCGAAGGTGATCATCGTGCCGGGTCGCTTGGTGAACGTGGTGGCTCGGTAGGGGCGCCGGACCAGATATCGAAGTTTACATAATACTCATTATACGACATTCTGGTCGGATTGCCCCGGGGCCCCTCCCGGCGAAGCGTCCGGCCCTCCGGTCGCCCCAACCCTGTCCCGGACCTGCTGCGTGAGCGTGGTCAGCTTCTCCAGGACCAAGGTGGCCTGCCTCGTGTTCTCCTCGATCGCCAGGACCACCCGAATCGCCTGGGCCAGAAGGAGCCCGTAGAGGAAGAATACGATCCCTGAAAGGCCGTACCTCACCCAGTCCCAGATCTCCTCGGAGACCCCTCCCAGGACCGCTCTGGCGAGGCCCACGGGCGCGATCAGGATGGTGAGCCCCAGGGCCGCCCAAGCGACCACCACCAGAACCTTGCAAAGGCCCCTCAAGAGGCCGAATCGGCGGTCGGTCGTCCAGTTCATGGCCGCCTAGAACGGCACCTTCTCGATGCCGTCGCCGAGGAACGGCAGGCGCGCGAACTCGCCGCTCGCTCCCTTCGCCACGCCGTAGATCGTGACGGCCAAGAGGACCAGTCCCACGACGAGTCGGACGGCGGCGAGCACCAGGATCCCGAGGAACGGAATGCGGCCGACCGAGACGGCGATGATCCAGATGGCGATCCATGCGGCCACCTCGACCCCGAACAGAAGAAGGCCCTGGCGCGCGTGGAATCGGACGTAGCGGTTGGTGGGAGCGGCCGCGAAGCCCACGAAACAGAGGGCGGGCAGGTAGGAGATCGCCGCGAGGATCCGGCCGTCGGCGATCTCCTCGGCGGTCGTCTCTTCCCAGCGCGGTTCGGCTGCGGGCGTGGACACGGGGGCATGATGGCACCCCCCTTGGGCGGGGGTCAAGGCGGCGCCGGGATCGTGCGGTTCGGCTACGGCGCGGGCTTGGCCTTCAGCTCGCCCAGGCGAACGTTCGCCGCGTCGAGGATCGGCTGTTCCGCGAGCGGCAGCCGCGCCACGGCGTTGTAGGTCTCGATGGCCTTGTCCGTTTGCCCCGCGCGCATGTAGCTGCGCGCCTCTCCCAGCATGGCGCGCCCGCGCTCGTTGTCGGTTGCCGAGCGCTTCGCCGCCTCGTCATAGGCCGCGGCGGCCTCCGCGAATTGCTTGTTGGACTCGAGCGCCGCGGCCAGGCCCCAGTATCCGGCCAGCGCCGCCGCCTTGTCGCCCCCGGCCTTGTCGATGTACTTCCGGAAGCCGGCGGCGGCCTCCCCGTACTTCCCCTGCGCCGCGAGCACGTCCGCCAGGTAGCGTTCCGCGTCGCGCGCGGAGCGGGTCCCGGGCGAATTGTCGATCAACTCCTTCAACATCGGCCCGGCGCTCACGTAGTCGCCCTGGTTGACGGCGAGGACGGCCCGGTAGAGCTCGCCCTGGGCGCGCTCCTCGGACTGGGCGCGCGTTCTCGTGATGAACACGGCGAGGACGGCCACGAGCACCACCGCGCCGACCGCCACGAGAATCGTCCGGCCGTGGCGCTCCCACAGCTCGGTTGCACGAAAGGCCGCCGTGACGAGGGCGTCCTCTTTCATATGGCGCTTGGTCATCTTGTGGTGCTTCACGAGACGCGTCGACATGTTCCGTTCTCCTAAGGGGTTGAGCCCACGAGTTTACCCGGTATGGCTCCGCCCTGTCAAACCGCGTCGCCGCGGGGCCCGGACCTGCGAATGCCGGGGACCGCCGTCATGAGCGCGGCCGCGACCAGGCTGGCCTCGGTATCGTGCGCGCGCTGGCGAATCGCGGCCGCCAATTTCCGCTCCCAGTCCTCCTTCAACTGCAGCATTCTCCCCGCTTCCCGATCTTCCGCGCGGCGTCGCCTTCCCGATCGCTCCTCGGCGATCAGGGATCGAAAGTGGATCGACAGCTGCCTCATCTCGCGATGAAGTTCGCGACGCATCTTGTCCTCGTGCGGCTTCATGCGCAGTCGAATTCTGGACTCCAGCAGCCGCAGCGCCCGACTCCAGACCGACGCGAGGGCGTCCGGGTCCGGCGCCGACAGACGTTCCTGCTCCGCCTCGGTCGGCTCCCGAAACGCCGCATCGGGCGGCCGGACGCCGGCGCCCTGTCCTCCGATCGGAAGCGTTTGCGCCAACAGTTCCTCGCCGACGCCGTCGATTCCGTAGCGAATCCGCCAGTGGAAGCGAATCCAGTGGCGCATGCCCGCGACGCCGCCTCCCTTCCCCGCCTTCGCCGGCGCGACCAGGCGCGTCACCGCCCCGCGCGAGCGTCCCACGAGCAGGATGCGCTCCGTGAGGGGCGCGTCGTTCTCGGCGCCGCGCGCCGCCCTCCCGGCGGGCGAGGCGAGGATCCGGACCCGCGTGGTGCCGAGTTCCTTGCGTAGCGCCGCCGGCAGCTCCGCCTCCCACGCGGAGCCCTGTCGTTCCACCGAGGCGCCCTGCGCTTCGAGGATGGCGGCCAGCAGCTCCGGCAGCTCGCTTCGCTCCGGGCCGCGCCGGTTACGTCGAGGCGTCACCGGAGGACAATCCGTCGAGGAGACGGCGATCGAGTTCTTCGACCGCCGCGAATCGCTTGCGGCCCACGAGGAGCGCCGCGCCCAGTTTTCCGAATTCCCGCTCCAGATCGCGATCACCGCGCGCCTGCGCCCAGATCTTGAAGACCGCATCCTCGAACGATCCGGCTTCGGCGTAGGGGCCGAGCACCATGTCGAGATCGCCGATCACCGTCCGGAAGAGATTGATCTTTTCGTGGACGATTTCCAGAACGTAGGCCTCGACCGTGTTGCGCGCGGTGAAATTGAAGACGTGAACGTCCTGCTCCTGGCCCAGGCGGTGGAGCCGTCCGATCCGCTGTTCGATCCGCATGGGATTCCAAGGCAGGTCGTAGTTCACGAGGACGTGACAGAATTGGAGATTGCGTCCCTCGCCGCCCGCTTCGGTGCTGACCAGGACGCGCGCCCGATCCCGGAACTGGGCGATCGCGGCCTCCTTCTCGCGCAGCGTCAGCGCGCCGTGGAACGTCGCCACCCGCACGCCGGCAGCCCGTAGCGAGCGCGCCAGGAATTCGAGGGTGGCTCGGAACTGGGTGAAGATGACCACCTTTTCGCGCGAGCCCGCGATGATCTTCGCCACGCCCTCGAACTTCGCGTTGCTGTCGATGGAGCGGGCCATGCGCCAGAGCGCCTCCACGTCGGCGCGGTGCGGCGCGACGCCGTCTCGCTGCATGAGCTTCGCCAGCGTCGGCGCCGCCGCGAAGGAGGACGATCCAATCTCCTTCTGCAGGGTGAGGAGGGTCAGTTTGATCGCGCCCCGGCGCGACTCCTTCTGTCCCTGGACCAGCCGTCGCACCAGGCGCGTCACATCGTCGTAGAGCGCCCGCTCGGGCGCGCTGAGATCGAACAGGATGTTCTTCACCTCGCGCTTGGGGAATCGGATCGAGGTGCTGGCGCGCGTTGTCCGGATCATCGTCTCCCCGAGCAGCGTCGCCAGGCGGCTGGTGTTCTGCGGCATCCGACGGTCGCCGCGGCGCATGTACTCCCGTCCGAAGGTGCGGTACGTGCCGAGCAACCCCGGACGCAACAGCTGGACCAGGTTGTAGAGTTCGTGCAGGTCGTTCTGGACCGGCGTGGCGGTCAGGAGCAACAGATAGCGTGGGGCCAGCCGATCGAGGAACTTCCAGGCCAGCGTCTTCTGGTTCTTCAGGCGGTGCGCTTCGTCGACGACGACGAGATCGAAGGCGGCCGCGGCCACCTTGTCCCGGTGACGCAGCAGCTTCGCGGTGTCCATCGACGCCAGGAGCAGCGGCTCCTCCCACCACGCGGTGCCGTGCTTGAGGATGGCGAACTCGAGATCGAACTTGCGCCGCAATTCCTGGTCCCATTGCTCGACCAGGGATGCGGGCACCAGCACCAGCGCGCGCTGCACCAAGCCCCGCAGCAGGTACTCCTTGAGGACCAATCCCGCTTCGATCGTCTTCCCCAGTCCGACTTCGTCCGCCAGGAGCGACCGCCCGCGCATGCGGCGCAGCACGGTCATGCACGCCTGCACTTGATGCTCGTACTTCTGGACGTCGTGAAGGTGCTCGAGGCAGAGGAGCCGGTCGAAGCCCCGGTGCAGCGTGTAGCGCTCCGTCCGGAGGTGCACCT
The DNA here is from genome assembly GCA_003235575.1 of Candidatus Eiseniibacteriota bacterium. Lineage (GTDB taxonomy): Bacteria > Eisenbacteria > RBG-16-71-46 > SZUA-252 > SZUA-252 > SZUA-252. The sequence continues at coordinate 25,814 of QJVW01000019.1, forward strand.
CGTGTTCGCTCCACCGGTCGTAGGGCCCGGTCAGCACGCGCTGCAGCAGTTCCTCCGCGCCCGCCCCGATGCGGAACTCCGCGCGCGGCGTCATCTCGAGCGCGCCAGCGCGCGGGCTCGTCAGCGTGGGCGCCGACTCCACGCCGGCCGGTCGGGACGCGCGGCGCAGCGGCTCGAGCGGATAGAGCGATGTGAGCCGCCGGATCCCCTCCGGAAACGCGATCTCGAGGACCTCGAACCCGTCGCGGTCCCGGACCTCCACGATCAGCCCCTCGCCGAACGTCTTGTGCACGACACGGTCCCCGACGCGAAAACCGCGCAAGGCCCCCGTCTCGACGTCGCGGCGTCCGTCGCCGCTCAACGGAGCTCCCACGTGTCGCCCTCCGCGGGGATGCGGACACGTTCCGGATGCGGCAGACCCGCGCGCAGCTTTTCCGCGCGCTCCATGTCGGAGTGGACGATGGCGACGCCTTGCTCCGCCCCGCAGGCGTCGGCCTGCGCGACGAGTTCCGAGTGCCCGGCGTGCGCGCTGAAGCCGTTCAACACCTCGACGCGCGCCCGCACCGTGAACATCTCGCCGAGGATGCGCACCTCGTCGCGACCGTCCACCAACCGCTTGCCCAGGGTCCCCTCGGCCTGATATCCCACGATGACGATCGTGTGCTTGGGGTCCTCGATGGTGTGCCGCAGGTGGTGGAGCACGCGCCCCGCCTCGCACATGCCGGAGGCGGAGATCGTCACGAACGTGCCGCGACGATCGTTCAGCGCCTTCGACGCCTCGGGAGCGCGCACGAGCGTCACCCGTCGCATGCCGAGGGGGTCGTCCCCGCGCCGGAGCGCCGCGCAGGTGTCATCGTCGTAGACCTCGGGATGCCGCTGCACGATCTCCTGCACGTCGGCCGCCAGCGGGCTGTCGATGAAGATCGGGATCTCGGGAATGCGGCCCGCGGCAATCAGACGGTCGAGCGCGTGGACGACCTCCTGCGTGCGCCCGACCGCGAACGCCGGAATCACGATGCGTCCACCACGTTCGAGCGCGCCGCGGACGACCCGTTCGAGCGCGAGGAGCAGCGAATCCTCGTCCGGGTGCTCCTTGCCGCCGTACGTCCCCTCGGTCACCAGGTAGTCGGCCGGAGGCAACGGAGCCGGATCCCGGATGATCGCGCGGCCGGGTCGGCCCTGGTCGCCGGAGAAGACGAGCGTGCGGGCCGGCCCCCCGTCCTTCCAGGAGAGCCGCACCGCGGCGGAGCCGAGGATGTGCCCCGCGTCGCAAAACGACGATTCGACGCCCGGGATCGGCTCGAACGATTCGCCGTACGCGTGCGGAACGAAGCGCGACAACGCCTCCTCCACATCCGCGACGCCGTAGAGCGGCTCCACCGGACCGCGCCGGTTCCGGCCGCCGCGGTGCTGGTGGCGCCGGCGGTTGCTTCCGCCCCCGTTCGCGGCGTGGCGATTCAGCCACTCGGCGTCCTTCTCCTGGATGTGAGCGGCATCGAGCAGCATCGCCCGGCAAAGGTCCGCGGTCGCCGGCGTCGCGTGGATGGGCCCGTCGAAGCCGGACTTGACGAGAAGCGGCACCGCGCCGCTGTGGTCGATGTGGGCGTGCGAGAGGACCAGGGCGTCCACGGTCATGGCGGCGAACGGCAGCGCGCGGTTCCGCGCCTCGGATTCGGCCCGGCGACCCTGAAAGAGGCCGCAATCCAGGAGCAGCGTGCCCGTGCGGCCTAGAAGGAGATGCTTGGAGCCCGTGACCGTGCGGGCCGCCCCCCAGAAGATCACCCGCACCCCGGTCAGTCCCCCGGGTAGAGATGGATCCCGAGACTCACCTGACCGATCGATGAGAACTCGGAGTTGGCGATCTGTCCGTAGACCCGGATCGATCCGTCGATGGAGAACCGCGCGCGGACGAACCGCTCGAAGCCGACGCCGCCGACGAGGAACGCGCCCTCGTTCACGCGGGCGGCCTGCTCGTCCGCGGTGATGATGTCCGGGCTGGCATACCCCGCGCCGAGGACGAAGTACGGATGCGTTTCCTGCTCCCGGTGGCTGTAGATCACCGACTCGACGGCGATCGTCGTGACGACGACATGACTGTCGGCGGGCTGGCCCGGCACGTTGAGCGGCGGCTGCACGCTGCCGAAGCGCTGGTGCTCGAAGGAGAATCCGAGCGCGGCGCGGGGGCTCAGCATGTACCGGAACCGAAACGCGTAGCCGGGTCCGTGGTCGAAGCCGTCCGCCAACCGCGAATTGCCGCGAATGCCCCCGTACTGGCCCTGGATCCCGAGGCTGATCGTGTTCGGCCTCATGCGTCGCAGCAGCGGCCCGCGAGGCTGCGGGATCGGCGCGGGCTGCCGGGCGGCGCTCGAACGGCGCAGGAGGGTCTCTCCGCCGCCGGACGAGGCCCGTTCCGCGTTCCAGGACGCGTCCCCCGCCGAAGCCGCGGAGAGCGTCCACGACGCCGGCGCCCACGACTGGGCGCGGGCGGTGGCGATGCCCGCGAGCGCGACCCCAACGATCACCACGGCCGCCGCCCCCGTCATACACCTCGTTCGCTGC
>QJVW01000050.1 GCA_003235575.1 Candidatus Eiseniibacteriota bacterium
CGACGACGTCCGCGACGAAGCCCTCCAGTTCCACGCGCGAAGCCGCCGGGTGCACTTCCGCGGGCGCCTGGTCGCGGGAGGCCTCGATACCGAGCGTCGCGCCTGCCAGAAGGAGCGAGGCGGCCGCGAACCCCGCGCCGGCGCCCCGCCGGAACGCGCTCCTCGGCGATGCATCGGACCGTGTCGTCCACAGGAGCGCCGCCGCGACACCGAGCACCCCCGACAGCAGACGACAGGGCGCCTCCGCCTCCCAGACCGCGAACCGCGACGCGGCGACGTGGCCCGCGAGGAGCAGCATCCACGCGGCGCAAACGGTGGGCAGGCGAAGACCGGAAGACCCAAGCAACGGGCTTCCCTTCCTCGGGGCGGTGGCGCGTGGAGACCGGCCGCGTTAGTCGCGGATGGGGAGGGTGAAGATCTCCGTGTAGAGTTCGTGCCCGCCGGGGCCGGTCGCGCGGAAATAGACGCGAGCCTTGTTCGCGGCGTTCTTCAGAATTTCCTCCGGAACGAGCGCCGCGTAGGCGCCGTCCGCGTCGCCGAGTGCGGTCATCGGCCTGGCCTGGAACGAGCCGCCCGGTGCGGCCGCGTGGATCCAGAGCTCGTACTCGGCGTCGCCGACGGAAGCCGGGAGCTGGACGGTGAGCGGAATCGGGTTCGAACGCGATAGCGATGCCGGCGGCGTGAACTGGAGCGGCTCGCCGGAGCGGGCGCCGAACTCCGCCGTGGCGAAGTGCTCGCCGCCCTGCTTGACCTCGATGACTGAGATCTGCGCCGGGAACCCGCGCCGGACGATCCGCACGCTGTGCATCCCCGGGGGCAGATCGATGTCGAACGGGGTCGCGCCGCGCGCCACGCCGTCGATCCAAACGGGATCGCCGTGCCCGGCCTGGAAACCCTCGTCACCCAGAATCGCGCTCTTGATGGAAAGCTTGCCCGGCGCGGGCGGCTCGCCCGCATTGCCGACCAGTTCGACGTGGACGTCGCGGAGGACGTCCACCTCCTGCGCGGTCATCGTGAGGCCGGGGCCTCCGAAGCGCACGAGGTGCCTTCCAACGGTGACGCGGTCCATCGTCAGCGGCGTGGTCCCCGCGTAGGTTCCATCGATGTAGACGTCGAGGACGCGCCCCTCTTCCGAGGCGCGAAACGCGATCGAGCCGTAGATGGCGGGCCGGAGCGTGAGCCGCTCCCCGGCGGCGACTTCGATCGTGTCGCGCCAGGAGCCCCCCGCTCCCCAGTCGAGTTCCACGCGATGCACGCCCGGATCGATGGCCACCCCCGCGAGCGGCGTGCGGCCGGGAACGACCTCGCCGTCCAACCGAACCACGGCGCCGGGCGGCTCCGACACGATGTCGAGCCCTCCCGCCGCCTTCCCGACGACGGGCGGCGGCGCGCTCGTGTCCGAACCGCGCTCGCCTCCGGAGCCCAGAATGCCGGGCACGATGGCGCGCACGAGGAGGGCGAGCGCGATGAACGCCAGCGCGCCGCCGCCCCAGAGGGCCAGCGGCTCGTACCAGGGGCGCTCTTCTCCGACGGCCGCGAGTACGCGCCGGGGCGGCTCCTGCGGCGCCTCCACCTCGGGCTCCTCCTCGCGATCCCTGGGCGGAATCGTCTCGGCATCCGCGGGCTCTTCACGCCCCCCGTCCGAAGGCTCCTCCATCGCCGGGCCACGCTCGTCCTCGAGCGGCTCGGGCGCGACGCCGGGATCGACGGGCGGAACCTCGGGCTCCACGGGCGCGATGTCGGAATCCACGGGAGCCGACGGCTCGATGGAGGAGATCGATTCGGGCGGTTCCACGACCTCGGCCGATTCCAGGGACCCCACCGGCTCGCTGTCTCCGGGGACTTCCGCCGGCTCGGCGGATGTTGCGGCTTCCGCCGGTTCGACGGAGGCGTCGAGGTCGACCGCCCCCAGCGATGCGGCGGTGTCAGCGTTTTCCGGCGGCGGCGGCGGCGCGGGCGCCATCGCCTCCAGCTCGAGCGGAGTCGCGGCTTCCCCATCGTCGACCGGCGCCTCCGACGCGATCGGCGCGGGCGGCGCGTCGGGGCCGCTCGCTTCCGCGCCCGGCGCCAGAATGTGGATCGCGACACGTCCGACATCGTCGCGGCCCTCGAGCGCGCCGCGGAGCATCGCGCCGGGTCGGCGCGCGTCGTCGAGCGAGCGTGCGAGGATGGAGAGCTCGCCTTCCTGAAGCGGACGGCTGGTCAGGAGGTACAGATCACCCGCGCGCGGGCGAAGCGGCACCACCTCGATCTTGACCTGCGTCTCCGAGCCCAGGGATCCGCGTGGCGCGCCGGTCGGCGAGTCCTCGTTCCGCCGGACCAGTCCCGCGAGAACGCCGTCTCGGTACCGGTAGCAGGGGCAATCGCCGGCGGAAATCGCCACGCCGTCGTCGCCGTGGAACAGGAGCAAATGGACCGCGATCCACGAGCGATCGCGCTCGGGACGCTTCATGATTTCACCGTGGAGGGAACGAACCGCGGCCAGCGCGGAGCGAAGCGGAGGTTCGGGCCCGCCGCTTCCCGTCATCGCGACGGAGATCTTCTCCTTCACCCAGACGGTGGGGTCGATGACGTCGGTGCCGGCGAGCGAGGCGCGGGCCACGAGGGCGTACCCGCGCTCCAGATCCAAGTGCGCGATCGACCCTTCCCTGTCGGGATTTCGAGCGGCGCCGTCCAAGCCTACCTGGATACCCACTTCCGGACTCATCGTGGGCGCAGAATAGCAGGCACGGGAAACCTGTCAACGGCGGATGGTCCGCATCGTGGCATCTGTCTTGCAGTTACTTACCGTGAATCGAGTGTCTAGGCCCCAAGAACGGCTGGTTGCGGCCGCTTGGGCATGCCAAAAGGCATTTCGGCATTGCATTGTGCAAGATCGCTGGATACCGTGACCCGGTTCCGTCCGCACCTAATTTGTCCGCGGTCCGGAACCATCCGCTGGGACGGCTCCGCCAACGTGGCCTCGCGTCCCCGTGGCCCGATCGAGCACCAATTCGAGTCGGAGGCCCGTTGAACCAACGCACGTCGCACGTCGTTCTTCTCGCGGTGATTCTGGCCGCGGCCATCCCATCGATCCCCGGCTCCGCGCGTGGCGCCTCCCTGGGACCCGATCTCCCGGGCTGGATGCTGGCCGGTCCGGCCTCGGCCGGGCCGACGCCGGAGGACGGCGCGATCCATGACGCCCTCACACGCGCCAATGCCCAGCTCGCGCTCGCGCGGGAACTGACGCAATCGGGACACATCCCGGAGGCGCTCGCCGCGGTCCGCCTGGGCATCGCCTCGCTCGACTCGCTGCCCCCGGCCCGTCCGGGCGTCGCCACGGTTCGCGGGGACCTGGAAAAGGTTCGCGACGAATGCACGCGACTGGATGACGGGGAGGAACCGCCGCCCAGCCTCGAGCCCGTGGCGTTCGAACGGAACGCGCGGGTCGACAAGTGGATCACGTACTACACCGGCCGCGGTCGGGAGCGGTTCCAGATGTGGATCGATCGATCGGGGCCGTACATGGAGCTGCTCACCCGCAACCTCCGGTCCGAGGGCGTACCCGAGGAACTGGCGAATCTGGTCTTCGTGGAGAGCGGGTTCAACATGAACGCGAAATCGCGGGCGCGCGCCGTCGGCCCGTGGCAGTTCATTCGCGGGACGGCGAAGATCTTCGGCCTCGAGATGACGCCGTACAAGGACGAGCGGCGCGATCCCGAAGCCTCCACGCGAGCGGCCGCGCGCTATCTCCGAAAGCTCTACACGCTGTTCGACGGCTCGTGGCCCCTGGCGCTGGCCGCGTACAACAGCGGCGAGGGGCGCGTGCTGCGGGCGATCAAGCGGCAAAAGACGAACGACTTTTGGCGGTTGAAGCTCCCGCGGGAAACACGCGACTACGTGCCGCAGTTCCTGGCCGCCATGGAGATCGCTTCGCACCCCGAGCGCTACGATTTCCGGCCGCCGGAGCACTCGATGTGGACCTACGACGTCGTTTCCGTTCCGGGTCCGGTCGATTTGAAGTTGATCGCGAAAGTGACGGAGGTGCCCCTCGACGAATTGCAGCGGCTGAATCCCGCACTCGTCCGGCATCGCGCGCCCGCCCCCAAGGATGGAGCGTCGCTACGCGTTCCCCACGGGTCCGGCGAGGACGTTCAGGCCGCGCTGGACACGTCGTACGACCCGAAGCCGCTGACCAAGAAGGAGCTGCGCCAGGCGACGCGGGCGCACCGGTTGGAAATTCGCGCCTCGCGGCGCGGACGCACCCACCTCGTCCGGCGCGGCGAGACGCTCTCCCACATCGCCCGGCGGTATGGGGTGAGCGTGTCGAGTCTCGTGAAGCGGAACAAACTGAAGCACGCCGGCTCGATTCGTGCCGGCCAGCGTCTCCGAATCCGCTAGCGATCCGCCGTGGCGTGGGAGCTCTCGCCCTCGCGCTCGACCACCGCGCCGGTCGGAACCGGCTTCTTCGGAAACTCCTCCTCGACCAGATCCGGCGCCACGCGGACGTTCCGGCCCAGGACCAGCCCCTCGGGCAAACGCGAGGCCTTCCCGATGATGCTGATGCCGGAAAACAGGTGGTCGGGGCACGCCCGGTTGGGAGCGTCGGCGTCGCCGACCCCGAGGCGCGCATCGCGGCCGACGTGAACGCGCTTGTCCAGGACACAGCGGTCCAGCTCGGCGTTCGGGCCGATCCACGCCTCCCCCATGAGAATGGAGTCGCGGACGACAGCGCCCTCCTCCACGACCACGCCCGGAAACAGGACCGACCGCTCCACGGTGCCGTTCACGATCGTTCCGTGCGTCACGATGGACGAACGCACGCGGGCCCGGGCGCCGAGCCGGGCCGGGGGGTACTCGCTGCTTGGCGTGAAGATCGGCCAGCGCGGGTCCAAGAGCGGAAACGCGGGCTCCGGCGCGAGCAGATCGATGTTCGCGCGGTAGAACGCCTCCAGCGCCCCGATGTCCTGCCAATAGCCGTGGCTCATGTAGCCGAGCACGCGCCCGTCCTCGACCATGCCGGGAACGATGCTCTTCCCGAAATCGTGCGGCGTGTCCCGCTGGGCGTCGCGTTCCAGCGCCTCCCGGAGCGCGGCGGTCCGGAATACGTAGACGCCCATCGAAATGCGCCCGGAGGGCGGATTCTTCGGCTTCTCGAGGAATCCGGTGATCCACCCGGCGCCGTCGGTCTTGACGACGCCGAAGTCCGACGCTTCCTCGATCGGCACCTCGGTGATGGCGACGGTGACGTCGGCGCCACGCTGTAGGTGCGCCTCGATCATCGGCCGATAGTCCATGCGATACACGTGATCTCCGGAGAGCACGAGCACGTGCTCGGCCTTTCGCTCCGCGATCCGGCTCCAGTTCTGCCATACGGCGTCGGCCGTGCCGCGATACCAGCCGTTCTCCTCCCACCCCTGGAAGGGCTGGAGGAGCTCGACTCCGCCCCGCTTTCGGTCCAGGTCCCAGGCGCGTCCGAGCGCGATGTGGTCGCGCAGCGACAGGGGCCGGTACTGGGTCAGGATTCCGATGTCGAAGATGCCGGAGTTGACGCAGTTCGAGAGCGTGAAGTCGATGATTCGGTATTTGCCCCCGAACGGCACCGCCGGCTTGGCGCGCTTATCCGATAGGAGGCAGAGCCGGCTCCCGAGCCCGCCCGCGAGGATCATGGCGTAGGAGACGTGGCTCATGGCCTCGACCCCGTGCCGCGAACCACGACGCCGGACGGGATGTCCCGGCCGTCCAAATCCGACTCGAGCACGCCGATCTCGACGAGACTGTTGCGTCCCACGGTCCCGTGCGCCGGAATCTCGGAGCCCTTGCCCACGACGCAGAGACCGGACGAAAGGTCCTGGGGAAACTCGCGGTTCGGCACCGCGTCACCGGTTCCCACGACCGCGTGCTCGCCGATGCGGACGTTCTTGTCGATGATCGCGCGCGACAGATGCGCGTTCGGCAGGATGCGCGCGTCGTGCATGACGATCGAATCCTCCACGACCGCCCCCGGCGCCACGTGGACGCCCGGGAAGATCAGCGACCGGCGCACCGTCCCCTCGATGTGGGCGCCGTGCGCCACGAGGCTCGCCGATACGTCGCCCTCGCCCTCGATCAGCGCCGGCGCCCGATCCTCGGTGGGCGTGTAGATCAACCAGTCCGGATCGTGAAGCGTCAGGACCGGCACCGGACTCAGGAGCTCCATGCTCGCTTCGTAGTAGGCGTCGATCGTCCCGACGTCGCGCCAGTAGTCGGCGTGCGGATAGGCGACCACGCGCTCCCCCGCCTGCAGCATCGGCTGGATGATGTCGCGGACCAGGTCGGGGCCGATCGCAGGCTTGTCCATCCATGCCGCCAGATCGCGGGCGCGGAAAAGGTACACGCCCGCCGAGATCGTATCGCCCGCCGGGGCGTTCGGCTTCTCGGCAAGTCCCGTGATCCTGCCGTCGGGATCACTGGTGACGTAACCGAACCGCTCCGACTCTCGACTCGGCGCGGCGGTCGTCACCATGGTCAGAGCCGCGCCGCTCTCCTCGTGGTGTTGAATCAGGCGGCCGTAGTCCATCTTGTAGACGAGGTCGCCGGAGAGCACGAGGATGTGCCGGGCCTGCGCGTCCGCAATCACGTTCCGGTTCTGGAAGATGGCGTCGGCGGTGCCCAGGTACCACGTCGTGCCTTTTTGGCGCACGTACGGGGTCAGGAGCCGCACGCCCCCGTCGCGTCGGTCCATGTCCCACGCCTTTCCAATGCCGATGTGATCCTGGAGCGACAGCGGGGCGTATTGCGTCAGGATCCCGACGCGGAACAGGCCGGAGTGCGTGCAATTGGAGAGCGAGAAATCGATGACGCGGTACTTGCCGCCGTAGGGCAGCGCGGACGCGGTTCGCACGCGGCCGAGCGCGTGGAGTCGTTCGCTGTGGCCACCGGCCAGGATCAGGGTCAGCACGGGCGGAATCACGCTACGAGCCGGCCTCCACCGACGGGTGCGCGTCGAGGCGCCCCGGAATCAGAAGGAATAGGATCCGGATACCCGGTGACTCGCTTCGAGGTCGGCGTGGTCGAGGTACGCGTAGTCGAGTCCGAACTTGCGAATGCGGATTCCGGCTCCCGCCGAGAAATTGCGGGCGTCCATGCCGGCCCGCAACGCCAACTTGCGCTCCAGCCAGTACTCCAGTCCCGGATGAAACTCGAACGTCATCCCGCCCAGATGCGCCTGGCTCGCCAGCCGTTCATCGGAAAAGCCGACCTGGACGTCCATGGCCGCCGTGACCACGTGGCGGCGGTTTCGGAATACCGTCGACTTCGCCGCGCCCACGCGCAGCGAGGGCGCGACGAACTCCCCGGTGCCGGTGTTCCAGAGAATGCGCGTGGTGCTGGCGTCGCGCAGGACCGCGCCGGCCGACCACCCGTCCTTCCCCACCCACAACGCCGCGAGATCGATGCCGAACCCGTTCGAGCGAAGACTGTCGCCGAGCCACTGGCGAATGACCTTGAAGGTTCCGCCCACGGACATTCCCGGTCGCCACTCCCTGGCGTACCCGAGGAGCAGCGCGACGTCGTTGTCGCTGTCGAACACGAACCGGCTCTCGTCCACCAGGAGACGGTCCTCCGGATAATCGAAGACGCCGTTCCCGTTCTGATCGAGGATCTCCAAGCCGCGTGTGTCGGGAATGTCGTTCACGCCGAGCCGTAGGAGCGAGACGGCGAGTCCCTGGCGGGCCGCGCCGGGGGCGCCGAGCGGCATGGCGTAGGACAGGTAGTCGTACTGGACGATGGAGCCGAACTGCTCGGCGTGCATGGCGGAGATCTGGCGCGACGGCAGGGTGGCCAGACCCGCGGGATTCCAAAACGCGGCCGTGCCGTCATCGGCCAACCCCACGAACGCGCTGCCCATGCCGAGTGCCCGGGCGCCGACGCCGATGCGCAGGAATTCACCGGCGTAGCGCGTGGCGCTCGCCGTGCCCGGCATCCAACTCAGCACGAGGGTCGCGACCACGATCGCCGTACCGATCGGCGTTCGAAGCGCGGGGCGTGACGGTCGCCTGGTCATGACGGTCTGAACGATCCTCCCCGGCGCCCCGACGGCGCCTGTGACGTCCAACCCCGCGCCGCCGGAAGCGGTTCCGCGCACGGGTCGATCACGCACGCGACCCTCAGGACGAGGCCGATCCGCGGCGTGATTTCGCCGAGGCCGCCGATCGACGCGCGGGGGTCCGGCCCTTCGTGGATCGCGACGCGGCCGCCGCGCTGTTCGATTTCAGTGCGGGAGCCGATGCCGGCAGGCGGCGGAGCGAGCGCCAGGTGACGTACTGCTCGATCAGAAGGCGATCCTCGTCGGCGGCGTGCGAGAAGTAGCAGGCCAGTTCGTAGCGCGGGCTGTTGCGAACCCCCTCGACCTCTTCGCAACGGACCACGATACCCTCGCACCGCACCATCCGCTCGCGTCGAAGCGTGCGGCCGAACGGCGGCAGCAGCAGCGTG